>CAZCHB010000045.1:6022-12152 GCA_964498235.1 uncultured Planctomycetales bacterium | reverse complement strand
TGCATTAGGGAAACAATCCGGTAAAAACAAATCGTCTTTAGATAACGAACTCGTATTAAGAACAAGAATTGGTTTTAGGTTCACAACGCTAACGTTGTTACGTAATCCCCTAGATTCGAATGAACGTAATCTATGGTTACAGCTTTTTCCATTTATAAATAATATTGCGGATAATAATTTTGTTTTGACCTATCAGTTAGCAGCTGAATTCTTGAATCATTTTGATGATCCAGGTACAGCTCAAGAATTGAAAGATTGGTTCAATTCTCCTGAAATTTCATCTTATACAAGCCCTGCATTTTATGGCATTGTGGAAGATACTTCTGAGGGCGTTGTATCGGCTGAACAATGGGCTCAAGAAACCCAAAGAATACAGCAAGCAGTCAATCAAGTAAAGAATGACGGGAGCGGATTAATACCGGATATCTTTAGTGTTTCACTTAAACTTTCTAAAGATAAGGAGAGTCTATTTACTTCATGGTTTGAAGGACGGAAGTCAAGAATGATAGCAGATGTTAATGAGGGTAATGATTTATATCAATATATTAAAAAATTACATCCAGAAAATAGTGATGCGCAAAATAAAGAGATTGCCGTCCGGGCTGTGGCGTTATCTGATTATCTTATTCATTTTGGAAATCAAGATAAACAGTTAAGTCAAGGGGATGTTTATTTCCATTATGGATTCTACATTCCAGATCGAAACGTGTTCATTTGGGAAGCTAAAGCCGATTCTAAGATGAAAAAGATATACCGTAATAATTCTGAGGATCCAGAATTTGAAGCTATTTTAACGGGATTATTTGCGTTAGCTGATGATCAGCGCTTAGCCAATAGCACAGGCATTACAAGTCGTGATAGCTACGCAATTGCTGAGATTAGGTACCTTTGGGATACGCAAAGGGTCAGTTTTTTAACAGGTGATCAGGTTAAATTCATTAACGAAATAGCCTCTAGGATGCACACGCTTATACCGAATGAAAAGTTAACGTCAAGCATAATACAGCTTCCTTTAAAAGCGGCATTATTCGATAATGTATTACGTATCAGATTGGGGATTGCATTGCGCCCCTCCAATATACAGCCTTTGTCAGCAATTAGCGCGATTGTTGGGCGTAGAAATATTTGGTCGTTCTTTAGGGATGACAAAGATATTGCCGCTTTAAAGGCAAGTGATGATACGGAATTAGGCAATGCAGAATTAATAGGACTGTATAATCCGGATGTTCCTTTAACAATGACCTTATTGTCCAAGGCGCTTAAGCATTTTGATTTGCCTGTCGCAAGCGTGGAAGAATTAAGGGTGTATTTTGAATCACCTCATATAAAGAATCAAAACATAACGCTGGGTCTTTTTGGAATTGTTGACGATGCTGATAATTGGGTTAAGGAAGAGCTGAATATTCGACAAGTAGTTGAAGAGGTAAAACGGGACGGTACAGGGCTTGTTCCTGCCAAAGAGAATGTTGGGTTAAGGATGTATAACAATGGTAACAGTCAATTCAGAGCATTTGTTGACCGAGTTCTTGAGGATGAAAAGAGAAAATTAGGTAATGTGGAGCAATATAGATGGGTTCTTCAAGGTTCTGAAGAGATATTTGCTAATAATGATGAACGAGATGATGAGATTAGAAAGAGAATAATTATTGGGAGAATGTTTATTAGATGGTTAAGTTCTAATGTAAAGGTGAAGGGAATCTCAATCTCAACGGACGAAATATTTAAGAAATATGGTGTGATCAGTACGGGTAAGCAATTTGAAGAATCAAGGAATGTCATTCCCAGATCAAAAATTGGCAAATTAGAGCATAGAGAAGATTTTGAGTCAAACTTAACTGGCTTATTTTATCTTGTGGATCGTTCTACAGATGAGGAGTTAAGGGTTATTTTAAATTCCTTGGATAAGAACGACTCAAGGAATTTTATTAGTTTAATTAGCTCTCCGGATGTTTTTAGAAGAACAGTTGCTGAAATTAGACTTGTTTGGGATACCTATTTGGGTGATTTAACTTTAGCGCAGGTTAACTTAATTAATAGTTTTAATTCTTATAATTCTCTCAAATTTAGGGTTCTTCCAGAATGGCTTAAAGTTAAGATATTAGAATTAACAGCCCGAAAGCAAATAGCAGGTAAAGAGGCTAAAACACCGTATGCAATTGGGAATGTGACACAATTATATTTACTAAACTTATTCCAATATCCAGATAGTGAATCGTTGTTAAGAACAAAGAATGGTTTAAGGTTGACCAGGATAGCGCTGAGAAATCTTATGAAACATATTTTCAATGGTGTATTTAAGAGTGCTCAAGAGAAAATAATCAGTAAGATTGAAGATTTAAATTCTTTAAGGCAAGTAGCAGTCTATCTTAGTAATTTTGGTGATCCTATTTCAGGTAGAGGTTTAGAAGAGTGGTTTAATTCTCCCGAGATTAGAGATTATACAACGCCAGAGTATTTTGGTATTAAAGAGGGGCTTGTTCCAGAGCCAATAGGAGAGTTTCCGGTTTCAGTGGCACCACGTAAGTTCTCTGTAGATGAAATAAAAGCTAAATTAAACGGTATTGTAGAAAGCATCAAATTAAACGGTAAAGGACTTATGCCAGATACGCATCTGGTAGCAGATGAGTTGATTAAAGATCCTAACTATATATCTTTTCAGAATTACTTATCTGAAAAAATCAAAGAGAAAAAGAACGCAGGGGTAGTTCTTGCTGCCTATGAAGAGACTGCTGGTTTTTATTTCCTGGGTTGGCTAAGGCGGGAGTTTAGGCGAGATTTAAATGAACGTGGCATGTTATTGGAATATGGGATATTTGTGCCGACAGAGAGACAGTATGCTTGGGAAACAAGAAGAACGAGTGGCGCAAGGGTTACCCGTGAAAGTTTAGGTTCAGTTCTTAAGGGCGAACACAATTACCGGGAGTTTGAAGCAAAATTAACGGCCTTAATCTGGTTTGCAGATACTTTGTCTCAAGAAAAATTAGAAAAACTTGCAGCCAAGATTGTTAGATCTGAACAGAGTAAATTTAGCTTAAATGATCTCAAAGAGAAATTGCAGAATATGAAATTTATGGCTGCAGAACTTCGGTATTTATGGGATACGCAGCATGTCTCTTATTTAACGCAGGAACAGATCGATTATGTTTATTCTATGACAAATGATATTTATTTTTCGAAAGAAGATTTGTGGTTGATTGACCCTACATTTACAACATTGATTATGGAAAGCACAACTTTGACAGGGCGGGGATTTTTTAGCATTGAAAGATTGTTTACGCATAATGTAAGGTTGATTTCCCTGGATAATGGAGTGCATTTAAGAAATTATGATACAGCAATTAAATGGCGTAAACAGGGTATTGAACGGATTCTTGCGTCAGTGAGTTTCGTATTTTTATCACGAAATATGATTTCGGAAGGTGATAAGAGGGCGCCTCTTGTTGCTCGAATATCAAGGTTTGCATTTAGGGCCGTAGAAAGAATGAGAGTATCTAAATTTCAGATCCTTGATAATGTTGAAGTCGAGCCATCCTTGGATAGGATAGCTCAACTTATAAGTTATTTAGATCAAGATATTACTCCAGAAAGACTAGAACTATCCTTAGAGGGTAGTTATGCGGCAAAGATATTTCTAAATGATTCCGATCGGGCTATGTTAACGCCTGGAGGCATTGATTTAAATACTGATGATATGTCCATGCGTGTAAACAAAGAAGATCAAGGAGTTAAAGTAAATGTAGACCAAGCCATGATTGATTATATTGAACAAGGTGGTATCGAAAATCTTTCTCCGGTCATTCTTCGTATCACAACCATTGACAGTGTCTGGCCATTGGTCGGATTACAACCCCCGTCAGGAATTTAATTAGTCTGAATACCTATCATTATACCAAGGCTCTGCCGTATTAGAATGGCCTCTCAGCTAATGTTTTATTGAAGAATTTATTGAGCATTTAGGTCCGCAGTTTGTAACCAATCTTAAATAAGAATACAGTGGCGGTAAAGAAGGAAAGGGCCATGCCAAAAGCGACTGCTGCGGCAACGATGGCGGAGACCTCACTGATACCGGTCATGCTGTAACGGATACCGCTGACTAAATAAAACAGCGGGTTAAAGTGAGAAAGAATCAATAGTGGTTTTGGCAGCATGGCCAAGGGGTGAAAGACGCCGCCCATTAAGGCTAAGGGCACAATCACATAAATATTCCACATTGATAGCATGCCAAAATCTTCCGCCCATAAGGCTCCCATCATTCCCGCGCAGGAAAAAATAACAGCAATCATCAGCATGAAATACAGTAAAGCTAGAGGATGAGCGATATAGTTTGGGGCAAAGAATTGGGAGATAAACCATACGCCGATACAGACCACCATGCCGCGCGCGATGCCGCCTGCAAGAAGTCCTAAGACCATTTCGATGTAGGACAATGGTGAAAGAAGGATTTCTTGAATATGGTTATGCCAACGGCCGATAAACAGCGACGATGACGTGTTTTCATAGGCGGCAGAGATTAGGTGCATGGCCATGAGGCCGGGGACGATAAATTGTAGGTAAGGTAAACCGCTCACAGCAGAGAAATCAATGCGAGTTCCGATGGCAACGCCAAAGATATACATAAATAAGGCAGATGAAACCAAAGGAGGAAAGATGGTTTGATTAGCCACCGAGAAGAAGCGGTGAATTTCTCTTTTTGATAATGCTAGAACGCCTATTGGATTACTAATCAAATGAATCATGTTAGGTTTACTGTCATGCCCGAATGCTTTAGTCGGGCATCTAGATCGTTAACTAGATCCCTGACAGATACATTCGAGGATGACATGATTTTACTCCGATCCAGTTATTTCCAGGAAGACATCTTCGAGTGACTTATCTTGTAAAATTTGTTTTTTTTCGCCGATGCGAACAATGTGGCCGTGATTAATAATGCCGATGGTTTTGCATAATTTTTCAGCTTCTTCCATGTAATGAGTTGTGAGGAAGATGGTTTTGCCTTCTTTATTGAGTTGGTTTAAATAATCCCAAATAAGAAATTTTAGCTCAAGGTCACAGCCGGAGGTTGGTTCGTCAAGAATCAAGATTTCCGGGTCGTGGATCAGGGCGCGGCATAGGAGTAGGCGCTTTTTCATGCCCCCGGATAGGGCGCGGTGTTTACAGTTGCGTTTATCGGCTAATTGAAAACGTTCGAGTAATTCATTAGTGCGTTTCTTGGCATCCCATGGGGCGATGCCGAAATATTCCGCTTGATAAACAAGCAATTGGTAAATCGTTAAGAAAGGATCAAAATTAAATTCTTGGGCGCAAAGGCCAATTAATCGACGGGAATTGATATAATCAGCGCTGACATCGTAGCCAAATACCTTAACGTCACCAGCTTGATAATTTGATAGACCAGTGACAACATTAATGGTGGTGGTTTTTCCGGCGCCGTTAGGCCCTAGAAAAGCAAAAAAGTCACCGCGTTTAACGTCAAAAGTGACTTTATCAAGCGCCTGAAAGTTTTTATAGAATTTGCTTAGGCCTTTTATAGAGATGGCGATGTCAGAATTTTTCACGCCTCTATTATATCCTAACAACACCCTTGTCAAATGCAGTTTTTGCTTTTCTTGCCGCGTTACGCACAATCTCAGGCAAGGCTGGATGAATGTAGATCATATGAAGTAAATCATCGAGTGTGCCATGCTTGCACATAAAGGCAATAATCATATGAATCATATTTGAGGCTTCATTACCAACGATATGTCCACCTAATATCTTTCGTGTCTTTCTATCAAATAAGATTTTACAAAATCCGCTTTCAGATAGTAAGGCCATGCCCATGGCAGAGCTTTTGTAGGGGTTTAGGCCTACGACATATTCAATGCCCTCAGTCTTTAATTGATCTTCGGTTTTACCGACGCCGGCGACTTGAGGGTGGGTGAACACGGCGTGAGGGACTGGAGGGTAGGTAATGGGTAATCTTGCTTTACCGCCAAAGACATAATCAAAGAGATATTCACCTTCGAAATTCACACTATGACGGAAAAAATAATTGCCGATACAATCGCCCATGGCATAGATGCCATCGACAGTTGTTTGTAAATAATCATCAACCTTGATGAAGTTGCCGGGTTTTATTTCAATGTCAGTG
>CAZCHB010000045.1:913-6012 GCA_964498235.1 uncultured Planctomycetales bacterium | reverse complement strand
GGCAACCAGTAAGGATTCACCGCTGAGTTGAACCGTTGACCCGTTTTGAGTGTAGGTGACGGTAAATTGGCTATTGTTGTAATCAACCTTGGTCGGCACGGCACCAAGACGGATGTCGTGATGCTGGCTGAAAACCCTGGTAAATTCTGCGGCAACTTCGCTGTCTTCAGCTCGTAGTAAAGTGGTGCGCACTAGAAAATGCGTTTTGGTGCCAAGGGCGCCGTAAGCATGGCCTAGTTCGCAGGCAATATAACCTCCGCCTAAGATAATCATAGATTTTGGCAGTGTTGTACTGCGTAATGCTTCTGTTGATGTCAGGTAAGGGGTGCCTGCTAAGCCGGGAATATTCGGGATATTGGGCCGTGTTCCAACGGCAATAAATATTTTCTTAGCGGTCAGCTGTTCGCCGTTGACTTCAACGACTTTATTTTCTAAGAATTTCGCTGTGCCATGGTAATAATCAATATTGGGATGCTTGGTGTAGCTGGCTTCAATCTTCGCCGAGTCAGTATCAACAGTTGCAGATATGCGATGGATTAATTTAGAAAAATCGACGGTAAAGTTGGGATTGTTGTGGATGTCAAAACGATGAGCTTCCTTAATTTCAATGGCGATATCGGCGGGATGAATCAGCATTTTAGAGGGGATGCATCCGCGGTTTAAACAGGTCCCGCCTAATTTATCTTTCTCAATCACAGCTACTTTTTTTCCCATCGCTGCTGCTGGTGAGGTTATTTTAGACCCGCCACCTGAACCGATAACAATAATGTCATATTCTTTCATATTAAAAATTTGTCATCCCCGAATGTAGTTATCGGCGATCCATTTTAGATTGGATTCCCGTTCTCATGGGAATGACATAAATCTCCTTTTAAATAATTATTGAGACATTTTACAACTTGTTCCAGATGGGAATACTGCATTAACTCCGTCCTGACCGCCGAAATATTAGGCAATCCTTTAAGATATCCGACGTAATGCTTACGGAAGGTTTTAACTCCGTATTCTTCACCTTTGTGGGCGACATTTAATCTTAAATGTTCAATGCAGGTGCTGATCTTTTCTTCGATCGTAGGTTCAGGGAGTAGTTGGCCGGTTTGCATATAATGTTTGCCTTGTTTAAATATCCAAGGGTTGGCAATAGCCCCGCGCCCAATCATCACCCCGTCACAGCCTGTTTCAAACATTGCCTTAATATCTTCAGGCGTATTCACATCACCGTTGCCAATAAGAGGGATCGAGATAACTTTTTTAACCCGCTCAAGCCAATTCCAGTCAGCAAAACCGTTGTGGGCCTGCGAACGTGTGCGGCAATGAAGGGTTAATGCCTGCGCACCGGACTGCTCAACCATTTTCGCGACATCTTCAATGACAATGCTGTTCTCATCCCAGCCAAGGCGGGTTTTGACTGTCACGGGGAGTTTGGTGCCTTTGACAGTCGCTTTAACGATGGATTCAAACAGCGGCAGGTCGCGCAGCAGTCCAGCACCTTCATTACGGGCCACATGGTTCTTGACCCAACAGCCGCAGTTAAGGTCAATAAAATCAGGTTTTAAGCGCTCGACGATTTCAGCCGCGCCGCCCATAGCTTCAGGACGTCCGCCAAAAATTTGAATTGATACTGGCCGTTCTTCCTCACAAATTTGGATCTTCTCCATGATCCGGGGGATTTCGCGGATAATCCCTTCAGATGAGGTAAATTCCGTGTATACGATGTCAGCGCCCAATCGTTTGCAGATGACACGAAAAGGCATTTCTGTCACGTCTTCCATGGGGGCTAGGCTTAGGGGATTATTAATATCGACATGACCAATTTTCATAGGGCTTTTATTATAGACAATTTTTAGTTTAACACAAGGAAACGTTTTCTCAAATTTGCTGATAAGGCCTTGTTTTTAACACGTTTAGGTTAAATACTTATTACATAGGGAGTGAATCCTGTTTTAGAGCTGGATACATGAAAGAATTAAAATGAAAAAATTAATTATTTATTGTCTTTTATCAACTTTTCTAGGATCAACCATACCGGCGTGGTCGAATCAAGTATTAGATTTGCCTATATTGGGCAGTAATTTTGCTTTAAGTTCCAATATTCCAATGCCAAGAATCAAAGGGTTTAAGATTGATCCAAACAATCCTTTTAATTTAGATTTTGTGATTGAACATGGCAAGGACAGGTTAAATGATGAACAGATCACAGAAGAGGCCAAAAAGATGATTAGGTATTTTCTTGCGGTTTTAACTATTCCCCAAGGTGATTTATGGGTTAATCTCTCTCCGTATGAAAAACAACGCATTACAACCAATGAAGTAGGTGTTACTGCTTTAGGCCGGGACATGTTAGCTCAGGACTATCTTCTTAAGCAATTGGCAGCTTCTCTAACGCATCCGGATAAAGAATTGGGGAAGAAGTTTTGGCAGGAGTTTTATCTTAAAGCCGCCGCTTACGGAAATACTAAGATCCCGGTTAATGTGTTTAATAAGGTGTGGATTGTTCCAGATGAGGCCAGCGTTTATGAAAAAAATAATATTGTCTTGATTGTGAAAAGCCGGTTAAAAGTAATGATGGAAGAAGATTATTTGGCTACGCGTAAGAATCAGCATGCGGGTACAACGAATCAAATAAAATCAGATTGGAATGAGTTAAAAAAGGAGCTTTTACCGGTCATTGAACATGAGATAAATGAAGGAAAGAATTTTGCTTTAATACGCCAGATTTATGATGCGTTTATCCTTGCTGTTTGGTATAAGCGGAATTTAAAGGCAAGTATTTTGAATGAAATCTATAGTAATCAAAAAAAGATGGTTGGTATCGACATTGAAGATAAGCAGATCAAGGAGAAAATATACCAGCAATATTTACAGGCTTTTAAGAAGGGAGTTTACAATTTTGTTAAGGAGGATCGTGATCCGTTAAGTCATCAATTAATCCCAAGAAAATATTTTTCAGGTGGGGTGGATTTAAGCCGGGCGATGATTGTTGAAAAGGTAGAATCTCTTCCAATGGATATAAACAAGGGGAAGTTTTCAAATGTCTTGTTTCGTTTAGATAGAACATATGCTAATGCAGCCATGACAGCATCAATGCCTAAGCTAATGAGCTCAATGAAGCAATTACTTGAGATGATGCGAGAAGAAGTGGAAGACTATGAAAAAGAGGTTGATAAAGATGAACAAGCTAGGAAGCTGTTAATTGATGCGTTTAAACATTATGTAGTTAAGGAAGGTAGTGCTTTTGTAGAAATGGATGTTGCTTTTAAAAGGGCCTTGGATGAAACGCTTGATAAAATATCCGAAGGTAGTGTCTTGTATTTTAACATCCAGAAACCTTTACAAGATTTGGTGGAAGATTTCCAAAATCAGATCAATCGTTTAAGTCAAGAGAAAGCATCTATAGCAAATAAGAATAAGATCCGTTATTTAAGTAATTTTATTGTGCGGATCCAGGTGGTATTAGAAACGATTAAATTAGTTACGGCTCACCGGAGGCTTATCAGGACTTTGGAATCGCGGCAATATTGGGGGTCAATCGTAGAGGAAAAAGAGAATTCTTTATTGGAAGCAGTTGCGTCCAGGCAAAAAAGAATAGGTGGTCTTACAGCTGCTATTGATCGCGCTAATGGGCAGCGTGAGGGGCTTCAGGCGCAACGGCAAGCTAGAATTGCTAATGATCCTAGTTTAAAGAGAATTGCTAGGTTTTTATTGAATATTATGAGTAGTTTAAGGAGGCAAAAGATAACAGAGAAGGATATGGCTGAGCAATTAGCTAACCATGATAAGAGAATCAATGCGGATTTGATTCCACAGATAGAGGCATTGGATCGTCAGATAATGGATTTGACACAGCAGAAATCAGGTTTAGATGAGCAGGTAAAGATAGCGAGGGAAGCGTTAGAAGAAACAGAAAATAATGTTTCTTCAAATTTATCAGTGGTGGATCGGATAAAGAGGGCCCGACAACTAGTGCGTGATGCAAATATTCTTGACCTTGAAGCAGGATTGGATCGTCTTGAGAAAATAGAACAAGAAGAAACCTATTTTATTTCAACAGCTGACATGTATAGCCTTGGAGATATTGGGGCGGCGATAAAAAGAAGGAGAGAGCAATTAGGGTATGGGTTAAAAGAGTTGTCTGTATTCTTAGGGTTAGGTGTTGCTTATCAGCGTCTAGTTAGTTTAGAAAGCGGAAATGGGTTCTTGTCACCACAACAACATGTTTCGGAGGACATCCCTCTTATCTTAAATTATTTGGCAGATGCGCTAGGTATTGATTTTGATTCTTTGCACGCGGCCGTTTTAAAATTCGCCTATCTTGAAGAGATGCCAGATGATGTTGTAGATATGCGGCATTTAGGCGAATTTTTTAAACACCGCAGGAAGCTTCTAGGAATAAGCAGAGAAGATATGGAGGTTTCATTAAGTTCCATTAATAATTATGAAGCTGGGCGGGCACTTCCTTCACAAGGGGTGGGAAGGGGTAATAGGGGCATTAATTATTTAAGGATCATGGCAGATAAATTAAGGATTGATTACGAAGCGCTGCAAGCGCGGGTTGAAGCTATTCAGGATGGTCTTGCGCTTAATCAAGCAGGGGGTACAGTGGAATCATTAATTACAAAAGAATCTGTTCGTGTAATCATTACAGAATCAAAGTACGAAAATCTACATTTTGAGACTTTAGTTTCAGATTTAATGGCTCGGTATGGTCTTCCTGATTCTCAACGTTTTCATGTTATGCAACGTTTAAGAAGTTTAAATTTATCTAATGATGAGAAAATTAGGAAGGTCAGGGACTTAGAAGATCAATTAGAGATCTTGGCTGATATGATAACAGATATTCTAGCGCAGATTCCCTTGTCTGATTTTAATAAGCTTAAGTCTGCAATGTTAAAAAAGATTGAAGAGTTAATGGGTGATGATGTTGATATGGAAAGAATGGAAGAATTTTTGGCATTATTAGGTTACAAGGACGATGCAGATTTTCAAAGAATGAAAGAGCTTGTTGATGAGTTTGGGCGTGAGAAAGTAAAGCTTCTTGTTAGTCAATTGCCTGCGGATGCAGAAGATTTGGTTGATCAGGTTGTCATGCATATAGTTGA
>CAZCHB010000045.1:0-903 GCA_964498235.1 uncultured Planctomycetales bacterium | reverse complement strand
TAGTTGATCAGACAGGGATTGATAAAGAAAAAGTAAGACATTATTTAGCAGAGCGTCTTCGATTAAAAAGTAGGCAGGATTTTGTAGATTTGCTTCCGTCTAGACTCAAAGAAAAGAAAAGAGAAAAAGGAGATAAGGGTGGACAAACTTTAGGTAAAGAGATCGTTGTGCCTGTGGAATTTCGCGGATTAAGTGATAGCCAGCGTCGTTCATTATTAGTAAATATGTTAAACGAGCAGTTATCTGCATTAGAGCCGAGTTTTGTAAAAAAAGTGGGTGGACTTGCTCATTTAAAAAGAATTATTGATACGAACTCATTTACTGATACGTTGAATAAGGATGCGAATGTTATATTAGAAGAAGCTAGAACGGCAGGAGCAGATACAGGTAAGGGATATCAAGGTCAGATGCATCGAGATGAAAATGATCTTAATAGAAGATTGGCGCTTTATGTTTTTTATATAGTTAAAGCTGATTATGGGGATAGTCAAATACGTGATTTATTTTCTTTGGTTTTTCCAGATATTATATTCTTTTCTTTGGGAGATCAATTAGCAAAAGCGGCGGTTTTTATTTCCCCAGAAAAGAAGAGTTATTTAGAAGCCCTCTTAAATATTTTGCCTAGAGATGATTTTAAAAGGTTAGAATTTCCTACGGTAGTCAGCGCAGATACTATTCACATGGCCAATCAGAAATTGAGCACGTCGCAACGAAAGGCATTTGTTACACAATTCATATTATTAAGAGATAATACCGAATTTCGTACAAGAGGTAGAAGTGTTACTCAGGAAGAATTTAGTGTTTTCAAGAAAGAGAAGGGAATTGATCGTGCTCAAACAACAGGCGGTATCGATTTAAATGAAGATTTATTAATAATTGATAGCCAAGGAAAGAATCTTCATA
>CAZCHB010000044.1:0-12669 GCA_964498235.1 uncultured Planctomycetales bacterium | reverse complement strand
AAATACGACACTTCAGTTTGGTTAAAAATACGACATTTCAGTTTGGCATTGACATCGACCGGGGAGCCAACTTGATGAAACCTGTTGCGAGTGTTATACTTGCAACAGGTTTTTTATTTGATAAAAAGGGAGTGAATATGGAACAGGTTGCGATTAAAACTTTCTTACATAAACATGAAGCAGAAATGACAAAGGGTCTTCTCGATCAGGCAAAGATAGTCAATATGATTTTATCCGATGATTGTGGAGAAGCTCGTGCCTCACTATCCTTTGGGCAGACAATTAAACTGATGGTCAGAAAAGAAGACTTAGAAAAAGCAAAAGAAGTTCTAAAGGTTATTGAATAGTTATCAGTGTTTGAGCCTCAGCTGATGCTAACCAGTTGCAAAACTCGTCCACTAGGGGGAGCCATTGTTGACGCTCAGACGAAACTGGCGTCCTATAAGCGCCTCGTTCAGAGTATTCTGGGCGAGGCGTTTTTGTTAACGCATAAGGAGGTTCTATGAAAGTGTTAATGGTTATAGTTTCCCTAATGTGTTTGGTTGGTTGTGCAACAATGCAAATAGATTCCTCAGTATCAAGATTTCGTTCTGAGGCAGCCAAAATTAAGTTGGGGGATAAGAAAGAAGATGTCTTAGCTATTCTTTTGCCTACCCAGAAAGATCTGCCTTCTGATGCTGCCAAATCAGCAGAATCTTTCATGAAAGATAAAGATCTTATTGAAATTTACTATTTTCGGAGTGGAAGACAACCAGATGGATTGACGACCGATGACGAATTTACTCCATATATTTTTACAAATGGTGTATTATCGGGAATTGGGTGGACTGTTCTGGGAGGCGCTAAATCGCAGGGGCAGGTCATTCAGCCACCAGCCCAGATTCAGCAAACTACAATAGTGCATTAAGATGAACGTAGATAAAGATTTCATTCTGGATTATTTCCAAAAATTTATTTTTGGATCGATGTATACAGATTTGGAAAATTGCATAAAAGTAAAAACAAATTTTGCAGTTGCCGCGCTTCTTATGAGTTATACAGAGAATTTTGGCGGTTTAATAGCTGGCAATTTAGGAGTTATAGGACATAGCAAGGCAGATTTTAATGCCTTCCTTGAATATTTTTCGTTTAAAGATGATGCCGCTTATTATAAAGATTTTAAGATTAAATTTCTTGAAGAAAATCAGAAGAAAGAAATTGGTATATATGAGGCGTTTCGATGTGGATTGATACATGAGGGGTTGCCTAAATTGCCGCGTATTATTCATAACAATGCCGATAACGTTGGACATTATGTAGAGACAGATGCGGGAATTGGTTGGATAATGCATGAAGGGCATGAAACTTTAAGGTTTCATACCAATGCTTACTATAGGGATTTTAAAAACGCTGTTGATAAGGTCTTTAGGAAGGTTTTTATTCATAACGATCCCGGGATAACCACAAAAATTGAAAATAGCTTAAAGCGAGTTTTTGGTCGCGAGTTAATCATTCCTCAAAATTGAAATATGGTGCTATCCCAGCTCAATCATCTTTTTTCCATGCGCCGCACGCCAGCGTTTCATTTTAATAAGTAGAGGTGCCCAATTTTTTTGATGTTTGTATTTTGAGTAAATGTCAGGTGTCGTTATGGACTTGCACCTTAGGTTTCGTTTTACGACAACGTCAGGGAGTTTTTTGGCCGTTTGTGTAACCTATTGAAATGTATAGGTTTGCAAACGGCCTTCTTATTGTTATTCTTTCATAGCGCACCATCCTCGTCGGACATTTCCATTTTAGAACCACAGAATCGCCCATATTAGAAAAATTGCCCTAATTTGTATTTAGAAGCTTTATATAGTATCCTTATGATATGGAAGTTTTTCGTATCTATATACTGTTAGCAGTCTTTCTAATCAATATTTTCGGCCCTATTCCTGTCCGGGCAGATGATTTTCTATTGCCTAAGCCTGGAACAATGATCCAGTTAAGCCCTGCTTTTGAGCCTGCGATTTTTAAAGGAATTAAGGTTCACCCGGACAATCCTTTTAAATTTGAATTCGTTTTGGATAAAGGGGATGGACATTCTGATCAAGAGCAGTTAAAAAAAGAAGCCACAAAGCTTATTAAATATTTTTTGGCCTCATTGACTATTCCCGAAAAAGATTTATGGGTCAACTTAAGTCCGTATGAAAAAGATCGTATTGTTCCAGATGCTTTTGGTAAAACTGAAATGGGTAGAGATTTGCTTGCCCAGGATTACATGCTTAAACAAATTACAGCCTCTTTGATTTATCCTGAGGATGAGATTGGCAGAAAATTCTGGCAAAGGATATACACAGAGGCCGGCCGGCGTTTTGGCACTACCAATATTCCCGTCAATACATTTAACAAAGTATGGATCATGCCAGAAAAGGCCGTTGTGTATGAGAACGCCGAAACGGGTACAGCGTACAT
Source organism: uncultured Planctomycetales bacterium (assembly GCA_964498235.1). GTDB lineage: Bacteria > Omnitrophota > Gorgyraeia > Zapsychrales > Fredricksoniimonadaceae > JACQQW01. Next base: position 10,233 of record CAZCHB010000044.1, on the reverse strand, counting down.
TTCAAAATCTAGACTGAAAGTGATGTTGGAAGAAGATTACTTAGCCCTATCGCAGAATGCCAAGAAAGATAGCCATGCTTCAGATGCCAGTAAACTTGGGTCATCCATTGTTCGTGAAATTGTAATTCCAGAATTAACAAATGAAATAAATGAAGGAAGAAATTTTGCCAAGTTAAGACAAGTTTACCAGTCGCTAATTTTAGCAGCTTGGTATAAGAGAAGAATTAAAGACAGCATTCTGGGCCAGGTATACATGAATAAAAATAAAGTCAATGGGGTCGCTATTGATGATCCGTTGGAAAAACAAAAGATTTATGAACGATATCTTCAGGCCTTTAAGAAAGGAGTTTATAACTATATCAAAGATGAATCTGATCCGGTGACTCGAGAAGTAATTCCGAGAAAATATTTTTCTGGCGGGTTTTCAGCGGAGGCTCTATTTGGCGTTGGGATAGATTCAGCCATGCGCATTGAGCCGGCGGACACAATGGGTTTCGTATCGGGCAATAATGAGGTCGTGGTTCAAAGTGAGGTCATAGCAACTCCTCCAGTTAGAGCGGAAGCAGATGCGGCAATGAGCGCTGAAACTGGAGAGAAATTGAAATGGGATACGGAGGAAGAAGGCATAAACAACGTTTCGCAGGCCATCCAAATACATAGGCCGGATATTATCGGGCGTTATAAAAGATTAAATAGTTTAAGTCCTGTCGAAGTCAAGAGGTTACGTGCGGATATTTATAGGATTTCATCGGGGTATTTTAAGATATGGAAATTGGCCAGTGCCACCCAACGTCAGTTAGCCCCGTATTTTTATGGCAGCCATATCATCGCCCTACAAAAAGTATTTCCTGATCTTAATCTTAATCCATTAGGTTTTAGGCTTGACTGGTCTAGTGAAGAAAATGCGATAGCTTCGGTTCGATATGTTTTAAGTAAAGAAATGCCGGATATTGTTCGGAGGTATGAAAACATTAACTCTTTAAATGTATTTGAAGTAAGTGAGTTGCGTGAAGACATTTATAGGATTACAAAGGCGCACTTTGCAGTGTGGGGGATCGTGCTAGAGCCCACCTATTTTGATGGCAGTTATATAGTGGCGCTGCAGAATGCATTCCCTAGGCTTGACCTTAACTCTTTAGGTTTTCGATTGGACTGGTCCAATGAGGAAAGGGGTATTGCTTCTGTGCGGTATGTTATTAATCGAGAAAGGCCAGATATTATTAAACGTTACGATAGTCTTGATTCATTAAGTCCGTTAGAAATAAACAAATTGTTGGAAGATATTTATAAGTTTAATTATGGATATTTTAGATTCTGGGGATTAAATCGTGCTGGGCATCAGCAGTCGACGCCTTATTTTCACGGTAGTTACATTACGGCGTTACAAAAGGTTTTTGCCCGCCTTGGTTTGGATCCTTTAGGGTTTGGATTAGACTGGTCAACTGAAGAAAGAGGGATTGCTTCTGTGCGCTATGTCATTAGTCGGGAAAGACCCGATATTGCTCGGCGTTATAGTCAGATCAATTCTTTAGCCGAACCGGAGAAAGAAAGATTGCGTGATGATATCTACAGGATTTCAGCCGGCCATTTAAAATTGTGGGGGGCAAGCGGAGCGGGGAATCGGCAGGCGGCTCCTTATTTCAAAGGTAGTTTCATATTGGCCTTAGAGAAGGTATTTGCTAATCCCTCTTGGGATTTTTCCGAAGCGGGTATGAGATCATTTATTCAGAGGAATAAAGAGAGAAGATATCAGTGGCGGAGCGCAGAGGAGAGTATTGATAATGTCATTGATGCGATCCGTATAAATGAACCTGACCTTTTTGAACGGTACGAGAGATTTGATTCTTTGACTCCGATAGAAAGAGAGCAGTTGAGCAAAGATGTTTATGCAATTACCGATGCGCATTTTAGAATCTGGGGATTAAGTGCTGCAATGGGTGAAAAGGTGCCGTATTTTAATGGTACATTTATCTCCGCATTACAGCAGGTGTTTCCTCGTCTTAATCTTGATCCCTTGGAATTTAAACTTGATTGGTCGACGGAAGAAAGAAGCATTGCTTCAATGCGATACGCCCTTAAAAAAGAGCGACCCGATATCATATCCCGGTATGATAGCTTGAATAGACTAAGTTTCACGGAAAAAGAGAAGTTGCGTAACGATATTTATAAGATTACAAGGGGACAGCTTGACCTTTGGGGTTTGGGTTCAGTGGCGAATTCGCCTAATTTTGCTTCTAGCCATATCGTAGCATTGCAGAAGGTTTTTGCCCGCCTTGCTTTGGATCCTTTAGGATTTCAGCTAGACTGGTCAACTGAAGAAAGAGGTATTGCATCTATACGCTATATTCTTAAAAAAGAGCGACCAGATATTATGCGGCAATACGATGATTTTGAGGCACTAAATTCAGTCGAAAAGAGCGAATTGCGTGAAGCTATTTATAGAATTACAAAAGGACATCTTGAAACATGGGGATTAGCGAGCGTAGGGATAAAGGCGACTACCCCTTATTTTTATGGCAGTCATTTTATGGCTTTAGAGAAAGTGTTTGCTAAGCTTGAACTCGACCCCTTAGGGTTTCAATTAGATTGGTTTAACGAGGAACGAGGCATCGCATCTGTCCGGTATGTGCTAGCTCAGGAGATACCTGATATTGTCCAACGGTACAATAAGCTTGACCTTTTAGATTCCGCGGAAAGACAAAAATTGAAGGAAGATATTAGGGAAATTAGGGTGGCACATTTGCTAGTATGGGGATTGGGGGCGGCCCTGAACGAACGGTCCGATGCTTATTTTCATCAAAGTTACACAGTCGTATTACAGAAGGTATTCAGCAATTTAAACCTTGATAGTGCCCAAATGGCAGACAGAGCACAGACTAATACAGGTGGTATCGACCTAACATCCGACAAAGTCCTGTCCGTTCAAAACAACGGCCAGGAAATCAAATTCCATATCGACCCAGCCATGCTCCAACGACTACAAAACGCGCCCGGCTTCACGCCAGTCATTATCAATATCCAGCCAATGGTAAATGTCCGTACTTGGCTTGGGATAAATAATTTAAAGTCTGCCAATAAAATAGCTAGTATTTAGTAAAGATTTCTTGGAATTTCTCGTATTGTTTTTCTTTTGGTAATCTAGCAATACTCCGCAGTCTATGCTCGTTCCAGAAATTACTTTGGCGTGGATTATTAATATTCTGGATGTAATCAATAATCCGTTGATCTAATTTAAGCAGGTTAAGCAGTTGATGTATTCTGACCCGAGAAACACCAAATTGCTGACCTACTTTTTCAATTGTTTGATAAGCAGCATTTTCATATATCTTTTGATATTTTAGGGCAATAATAATTGGATTTGGTTTACAAATAACCGGTTTATTACGTCGTAAAATGGCCTTGTTAATACGTTCCGTAGCTGAAATTCCATAAGGTGCTTTGCCCTCAATTATGCTTAAACCATTGGTATTGTTAAAGCTAAGATAGATTGGGATGTGCATGGTGAGTCTATTAATGGTGCGCTGAGTGTCTCGACCGGGGAGTTTTTCAGGGCAAAGAAGCCCTTCAGCTATATAGTTGAAGGGCTTCTCTATGTAGGGAATATAGGTATGCCATTTTGTAGGCAGGTCACAGCGAATAATGGATTTATTTTTGTTTTGAATGTGGTATACTGAAAACTAAATAATATTTAGTAGAGGATTTTGATGTCTAAAGTTTTTGAATTTAGTTTTGAATGGGATCCCTCTAAAGCAGCTTCAAATTATAAAAAGCATGGTATTGCTTTTGAAAAAGCAGCCACAGTCTTTAATGATCCTAAGGCCGTGACGATATTTGATGAAGGTAATAGTGGTGCAGAAGATCGATGGATTACCTTAGGTCTTGATGCTGGCACTTTTGTTGTTGTGGTTCATCATACCTATCGAGAAAAGGTGAGCATTCGGCACATATAAAGCTTATTTCAGCAAGAAAAGCTACTAAGAAAGAAATTAAATATTATCAGGAGATAAATTAATATGAAAAAAGAATACGATTTCTCAAAAGGAGTTCGGGGAAAGTTTTTTCGTAAGAATGCTCAACTGCATTTGCCTATTTATTTAAATCTAAGCCTGCAACATAGGCTTGAGAGGTTGGCAGAAAAAAAGCATGAGCCAATAGGGCAATTAGTAGGTCGTATATTGCGTAAGGAGTTAGCAGCTATATAAAATATCAATCTGGTTCATTAAGATTTTTGGATCGCTTGAATTGAGCCAGTTCAGAAACTCGTTCACATCTGGGAGTTTTTCAGTATAAGAAAGCCTTTCAGCTTTATAGTGGAAGGGCTTTCTTATTACGGGATAAGTGTTAACGATATTTATAAGATAGTTCGAAGTTTAGCTTCGTCCCAGCCTTCAATGACCTGGCCGTTAGCAATTACAGCTGGCAGTGTCTTGAGGCCTTGCCGTTTGACTTCAGCCATTAATTCTGGGTGACCTTTTACGTTGTATCGTAAGTAGTCAACCCCTGTTGCGCTCAATAAACCAGCTACTTTTTGACAATCCGCGCATCCACCATCATAGAAAATAACTGTTTTTGTCATATCCACTCCTTGTTGTTATAATATTTACTTATTGAAAGAAAATATAACAGCTATTCGTTAATCGTCAATTAGGCACTTTTAGGAAACTACTTATATGAATAATGAACAACAGTTTGAAAATGTTTTCAAATGCAAATGGAGTACACTTGTATTATCTGAGATTTACGAAGGTACAAAACAACCAGGGCAATTACTGAGATGCATTGAGGGATTGACTAAGAAAGTTTTATATCAAAGACTGAAGAAATTAGAGCGATTTGGTTATATAAAGCGACAACTTATAACTGATAAACCGTTAAAAGTGTATTACACTATTGAACCTTCTGGTTTAAAAGTAATAAAAATTATTAAAATGATTAGGTCATTGTAATTGTAATATTAATATTCCGTCTTGTTTAGACCAGTTATTAAGCTTGTTTGCTTGCGTTAATTAACTATATTCATGGAAACAAAACGTAATACTTTCCAGAATAGAATACGCTTGTATGCAAGTAATTTAAGTAAACTGACACTGGTTGACACTTGCCAGATTGTAACTGGCATACAACTATGTGCTTAGGGGGGCAGTTGAAAATGAATAAGCAGGATCTATTAGAGTGGATAGGAGATAACAAAGGAAAGACCGCTGCAATTGTTGTTTCCGGTATGTATTTAATAGCGGCATTGTTTGTTGGTAATGGTTCTTGGGTGAGGGTGTTGATATTTTTAATTTTCCCGCTTGCGTGTATATTCTTTAGCGGCGCAATGGGTGGTTATAGGGGCGGCCCGCATATTACTAAAGCTACCCCAGGGATTATTGTTGCTTTTGGAGGTTGGATTCTACTTTTATCCCCGTTAATTTTTGCTGCTTTTCAGTTAATCTTTGGAAACCGTAATCCTTAATGTACTTTTTAGCATGATCCAAGAGTATAATCTACTGTAATTCTATGGCTTGCAGATGGTATAGTATGACAACTTATTTTCAGGCTAGAATTTATTAGAGATTTAATGGAAGCTATGGAATATTTAATCATCTGCACAGTCGCCATGATCGCATCAGGATTGACTCTGTTTTCTGGTTTTGGTTTAGGGACAATCTTGACGCCCGTATTTGCCATATTTTTTCCTGTTCCTCTAGCTGTTGGGGCGACAGCCATCGTTCATTTGGCCAATAATTTATTTAAGATATTCTTGGTGGGAAGGTCTGCTAATAAGAAGATCATTATTGCGTTTGGTATCCCGGCGGTCATTGCCGCTTTATTAGGAGCGTTTTTACTTAATTTTGTTTCGGTGCTTCCAGCCATTGCGTCCTATGAGTTAGGTGGCCATGTTCATGAAATTACTATTGTTAAATTGGTGATTGGCTTGATCATTGTCATTTTTTCCTGCCTTGAGATGTCCCCAAGTTTTCAAAAGATTGCATTTGAACAGAAATACTTGTCCTTAGGCGGTGCCTTATCCGGGTTTTTTGGCGGTTTATCCGGCAATCAAGGGGCATTGCGTTCAATGTTCTTAATAAAAGCACGGATTAGTAAGGAAGAGTTTATTGGTACAAACGTCATTCTGGCCGTGATCGTCGATTTGGCGCGGCTATTGGTTTATGGTGCTGGATTTTACTCAATACATTTTAAAGTTTTTAATGACGTAGGAGGGCTGGTCATAGCCGCTACGATAGCGGCATTTATTGGGGCGTATTTAGGCAAAGAGCTGTTGAAGAAAGTTACATTGCGGATGATACAAGTTTTAGTCGGCGTGATGCTGATCGTTCTTGGCGTAGCGTTAATCGCAGGTCTTATTTAAGCAGCACGGTTAATCCGTATATGTGCCGGAATAATCAATCTCGCTAGATGGTATTATTTCTTTCTAATATCTTTCTTGCTGGCTGATCAATTGTAAAAAGATCCCGCTGAATTTCTGCAGTTTTTGTTCACCGACCCCGTAAACTTCCGCGAATTCTGTTTTATTCCGAGGACGTCGTTTACACATATCGATTAATGATTTATCAGAAAAAATAATGTAGGGCGGTACGCCTGACTTGTCGGCAAGTTCTTTGCGCTTGGCACGCAGGATTTCAAAAAGGGATGTGTCATATGCGCCGATGTCAGAGCGGGCGGGTGATTTTGGAGAAATAGGTTCCGCAGGTAAGGTGAAACCTTGGAATTGCCGTTTTCTACTGAGAAGTTCATAGGAAGCATGGTTTAATTTTAATACGCCATATTCTTCCGTTTTAGTTAGGAGGTTTTGCGCGAGAAATTGTTGAACTAGGTATTGCCATTGTTTAACAGATAAGTCTCGGCCGCTGGCAAAACTTTGGCATTCCTGATGATTATAATTTATTATTCGCTCCGATTCACTGCCGCGCAAGACATTGATCACATGAATTGCGCCGAAGCGTTCCTCGGTTTCTGAGATACACTGTATAAATTTGACAGCTTCAGCCGTTAAGTTAATGGCGGCTTCTTGAGGTTTGGTGCAGTTATCGCAAAGGCCGCAATTTTCTATATTATAATTTTCTCCAAAATAAGTTATTAACGGAATCCTCCTGCATTGGCGGCTTTCCGCGTAGGCGGTGACGGCATTTAAATGATTCTGGGCAACGCGTTTCTGGACATCGTCTGTCTTTTGCTCAATAAAGTAACGGATTTTGGCGGTATCACCAGCGCTATAGAGTAAAAGGCAATGGGAGGATAACCCATCGCGGCCTGCGCGCCCGGTTTCCTGATAATAGGATTCAATATTTTTGGGCAAATCGTAATGGAGAACAAAGCGGACATTTGGTTTATTGATACCCATGCCAAAAGCAATGGTTGCCACCATGATGGGTTCATAGTCACGGATAAATAATTCCTGATTTTTACGGCGGACATCGTCAGGAAGTCCTGCGTGATAAGGCAAGGCTTTATATCCCAATGCTTTTAGGTCTTGGGTTAAGCTGTCGACCTGTTTGCGGGAGAAACAGTAGATGATACCGCTTTGGCCGTTAAAGCGCTTGAGTAAGGCGATAGTTTGTGAGGTTGGGTTATTTTTAGGAATCACTTCATAAAATAAATTGTCCCGGTTAAAGGACGCGACAAATTCACGGGGTGATTTAAGAGCCAAATTGGTCATGATATCCTGACGCACCCGTTTGGTCGCTGTCGCGGTAACGGCTAGGAAAACGGCAGAAGGGAATATCTCCCTAAGGTCTTTGATACGCCGGTACTCCGGCCTGAAATCATGTCCCCATTCAGAAATACAATGCGCCTCATCAATGGTAATGCACTGGACATTGCAAGAGGCCAGCATTATCAGAATATCTTCTTTAAAAAGTGTTTCAGGCGCACAGAAAAGAAGTTTGGTCCTGCCTGATTTGATCTTGGCAATTGTTGCCGTATATTGGTTCCAATTGAGTGTGCTGTTTAGTAGTTCTGCTTCAACACCCAATTCTTTAAGTTGGCTGACCTGATCTTGCATTAGTGAAATCAACGGAGAGATGACAACAGTTAATCCTGGAAGCATCAGGGCGGGAATCTGATAGCAAATGGATTTCCCACCGCCCGTTGGCATAATTAAAACAGTATCTTGCCCGTTTAAAACAGCATCGATGCAGGCCTCTTGCAGGGGCCTGAAAGAATCATAGCCGAAGACTGATTTTAAAATGTTTGATTTGCTAGTGGTCATAAATGTTGTCATGGAATATGATATTGTAGCAAAATAATCTTGAGATAATTAATAAAAATAAATATGCAGAGGGTGGATGGACGTTAATAAGATTATATTTTTCTTTATTGAGGACTCCATTAAGATACTAGCCTTGCTTTTTGGTATGATTTTTGTTTTGGGTGTTCTACGCACTTTTCTGCCTGCGGATAAGATTAAACACTGGATGACTAAGAGAGGAGTGGTGGGTAATATCTTTGCCGCGATGTTTGGCGCGGTGACCCCGTTTTGTTCCTGTTCATCAATTCCGTTATTTTTAAGTTTTGTCAAGGCAGGGATTCCTTTAGGCGTTACTTTTTCTTTTTTAGTTACATCACCTATTATTAATGAATACTTGGTTGTCTTGATGATTGGGCTGTTTGGCTGGAAGATTACGCTTTGCTATGTTTTGGGCGGATTGGTCATTGGGGTTTCTTCAGGTGTGATTTTGGGTCGATTAAAGCTGGAGAAATATTTAGCCACTGATCTATTTGTAAATGCGGGTCATGAGCATGGAGCGATGGATTTTAATACATTGTCGTTAAAATCCAGAATATGTTACGGGCTTAACGAAGCCATATCGATGTTAAAAAAGATTTGGATTTGGGTTTTAACCGGTGTTGCCGTAGGGGCATTAATTAAAGATCTTATTCCGCAAGATGTTATTCAGTCGGCTATTGCGTCTACAGGAATTTTCTCAGTGCCAATGGCTGTATTATTGGGAGCACCCATTTACGGCAGTTGCGCGGCCATTGTGCCTATAGCGATGGTGTTGTTTCAAAAGGGCATTCCCCTGGGGACGGCCTTGGCGTTTATGATGGCAGTTTCTGCCTTAAGTTTACCAGAAGCGGTGATATTACGCCGGGTGATGAGAACTAAATTAATCATTATTTTTTTTACTATTGTAATAATAGGGATTATAGTAATGGGGTATCTGGTTAATTTCTTTCAGCCCCTGCTTTAAGTCAACTGATGAAAAGAATTTTTTTATTATTTATATCGATGTGTTTCATTCTCTGGATCCTGCCATTAGGTTTTTTTATAAAGCCTGCCCAAGAGAAGACTGCCTGCGGCGGACAGCGGGCTGTTTGTATGTGTAGTCATGATTATGCTAAGGCGGACACGAAACCAATTAACGGGTTTCAATTTAAAGCACAGTCTAACTCTTCGAAAGAAACAGCGCCATTCGGCGGAGGGGCTGGGAATTTATATCTTGCTGTTAATGTCTTTTCTCAAACGGCACAGCCTGTGCTTGCGTTGAATGACCAACTATTTCTAGCCTACCGCAACCCCAGCCTTAAATCGATTGAACACATTCCTAAAGTGTAGTTCTTTTTAGAGGTTCCAGTACAATCATCTAATCCATCTTTATTTAAGGGGGGCGTAATGTATTTTATTTCTAGATCATTTTTATTAGCTGGGTTTTTATATTTTTTATTGATGCCAAGTCCTGCTGATGCAAACAAGAACCAAACAACGCCTGTTATGCCGGAAGTGCTGGTGACTGATAAAATGGATAAGAAATCAATGGTCATTCCCAATGCGCAACAAGCAAATGCAGCCATCAAGAAAACACCTGGCGGCGTTGACTTAATTACGTCGGATAATTACAAAACTGGACGCGCAACCACACCGCAGGATTTACTAGGGTATTCGCCTGGTATCTTTGTTCAGCAGAGGGATACCGGGGCGCAGGAATCGCGCGTCTCTATCCGAGGTTCCGGGTTACAACGCACATTCCATTTACGTGGGATTCAGATACTGCAGGATGGCGTTCCTATCAATGAAGCAGATGGCAGTGGAGATTTTTATAAAATTGAACCATTAGCTACTGACTACACCGAAGTATATCGTGGGGGTAATGCGCTGCGTTATGGAGCAACAACGCTTGGTGGCGCCATTAACATGGTCTCCTTAAATGGATATACAGCGCCTCGTTTACAAACACGTGTTGAAGGTGGCAGTTTTGGTTATATCCGTTCACAGATTTCTTCTGGTCA
>CAZCHB010000043.1:7099-12933 GCA_964498235.1 uncultured Planctomycetales bacterium | reverse complement strand
AACTTTTTAAAGATTATAATTTCATCGATACGGTTTAAAAACTCCGGCCGAAATGAAGCGCGCATCGCCTCCTGGATATGGGCCTCAATTTTGCGCTCATCAGCCAATTGGGCAGCTTCGGCAGTACCAACATTAGAAGTCATAATCACAATGGTATTCTTAAAATTAACCACGCGGCCTTGGCTGTCTGTTAATCGTCCGTCATCAAGCAGTTGCAATAAAACATTGAAGACATCCGGATGTGCTTTTTCTATTTCATCAAATAACAAAACAGCATAAGGACGCCGACGAATAGCTTCGGTCAATTGCCCGCCTTCTTCATACCCCACATACCCCGGAGGCGCGCCGATTAAGCGCGCGACACTGTGCTTTTCCATGTATTCACTCATGTCGATGCGCACAAGCGCGTTATCATCATCAAAGAGAAACCATGCTAAAGATTTGGCCAATTCAGTTTTCCCCACTCCAGTTGGGCCAACAAAAACAAACGATCCTAACGGTCGGTTAGGGTCATTAAGCCCCGTGCGGGAGCGGCGTATGCAGGATGCAATCAAATCAATTGCATTGTCCTGACCGATCACGCGTTTCTTTAACGCATCTTCCATGTAAACCAATTTCTCCGTCTCACCCTGCATTAATTTTGACAGCGGAATCTTCGTCCATTTAGAAATAATAGCTACAACATCTTCCTCACCCACTTCTTCCTTAAGTAATGAGCCATCTTTTTGTAAAGACATCAGCTCCTTATTCTTGACTTCTAATTCCTTTTGTAAATTAACGATGGTGCCATAGCGTATCTCCGCGACTTTATTTAAATCGCCCACCTTTTCCGCCTTGACTTCCTCGACGCGTTTTTGTTCAATCTGCGCCTTAATAGCGCGAATGCGGTCGATGATGACCTTTTCATTTTGCCAACGCACGCGCATGCCTTTATTTGTTTCTTTCAAATTCGCCAATTCAGCCTCGATCTTGGCCAGACGTTCTTTGGAGACAGCATCAACCTCTTTCTTTAACGCCTGCCGCTCGATTTCAAGGCGGCGGATTTCACGCTCGTTTTGGTCTAGCTCCTGAGGCATGCTGTCAATCTCAATACGCAGGCGCGAGGCCGCCTCGTCGATTAAATCAATGGCCTTATCCGGCAAGAACCGTTCTGTAATGTAACGGTTGCTCATTACCGCCGCGGCAACGATGGCCGCATCCTGAATACGCACCCCATGATGGACTTCATATTTTTCTTTAAGACCACGTAAAATTGTAATGGTGTCCTCAACCGTTGGTTCACTGACCATCACCTGCGCGAAACGGCGTTCAAGCGCCGCATCTTTCTCGATATACTGGCGGTACTCATCCAAGGTAGTCGCCCCGATACAGCGCAGCATCCCCCTAGCCAAAGCCGGCTTTAGCATATTGGAGGCATCCATGCTTCCTTCTGCTTTTCCCGCACCGACAATTGTATGTAACTCATCAATGAATAAAATAACGGTTCCATCTGCCCCCTCAACTTCTTTTAATACGGCCTTTAACCGGTCTTCAAATTCTCCACGGAATTTTGCTCCAGCCACCAAAGCCCCCATATCAAGGGTGATCACCTTCTTATTTTTTAACCCCTCAGGAACGTCCCCTGAGAAAACCCGCTGGGCTAACCCTTCGACGATTGCCGTCTTTCCCACGCCCGGCTCACCAATCAGGACAGGATTATTTTTTGTCCGTCGTGACAGAACTTGAATAACACGGCGGATCTCTTCCTCGCGGCCAATCACTGGATCAAGCTTACCCTTACTAGCCAAATCAGTCAGGTCTCGCCCATATTTCTCCAATGCCTGATATTTATCTTCCGGATTTTGATCCATGATTGTCTGACCCTTTCGCATATTTAAGATATGCTCTATTAAATTCTTTTCTGTTATCCCTTGCTTTGCTAGACTCTGAGCAAATACGCCATTACGATCCTTAATCATTGACAATAGAAAATGCTCTAATGCCGTGTACTCATCTTTCATCGACCCTGAGATATTTTCTGCTTCTTTCAAGGTTTGCACTAAACGCGCTGACAGCTGAGGCTCCTGAGGCGCTGAGGTTTCAACAGAAGGTTTCGCTTCAATAATCTTGTTAAGCGTCCTTTTCAATTCATCGGTGGAAACACCCAGCTTATTTAACAAGCCAACGGCCATGCCAGATCCATCCTCGAGCATGGCTAAAAGCACATGCTCGGGATCAATCTGCTGTTGTTTTGCGCCTTGGGCGAATTCAAACGCTTTCTCAATCGCCTCCTGGGCCTTCATCGTAAACTTATCTAAACGCATAATTATCCTAGGCTGATATCAATGGTCTTTGGTTTTGCTCTTTCCGATTTTGGCACAGTCACTGTTAAAACACCATCTTTATAATTGGCCTTAATGGCCAGCGCATCAACCCCTGCCCCAAGATTGACACTACGGACAAATTTCCCGTAACTGCGCTCAATACGATGATACTTCTTGTCCTTTTGCTCAATCTCATTCTTGCGCTCTCCTTCAATAGTCAAGATACCGTTATCAAAAGACAAATGGACATCTTCCTTATTAAAACCAGGAACATCCGCCTTTATCAAGTACTGGTTACCTTCTTCAGCCACGTCCAAAGCCGGTGTAAAATTCTCCAGCCCGCGGTTAAGTACGGAACTTGGAAAATAGGGCCCAAAGAAAAACTCATCGTTTAAGATTTCCCGAACTGGATCTTGTGATTTCGGCCTGAATTGAATAAGCGACATACCCTTCTCCTTTGTTAATTGGTTATTTAATATATTTTTAGCACTCGTATAACATGACTGCTAATATCCGCTGAAAATTTTTTGAGACCCCGGTCTCCATTCACTATCTGATTAACTAGCACTCTAATGACTACAGTGATAATTCTAGCATAAAAATAAATTTTGTCAAGTCAGCCTAAATATCGACGGTCATCCCAGAGTTATATGCCCCCAAGGAATTTGACTAAACCATACCGCGCAGATGGTCATAGCGCTTAATATTGCTTTTAAACACCCAGCAAAGGCATACGGCAGGCAGGGGCACCATCCGCCGACAAGGGCAAGGCTTAAGCCCAAGGCCATAACTAAATCAGCTAACGGGACGATTGGAATATTGGCAAGGATTGAAACCGGGGTTATGGTTTTAAAATGGCATAAGGTAATGCCGGCGGTTCCGACCCACGCGGATAAGGACAAGGCCATGGAATCTCCAACAAAACGCGGCAGGATTGAAAACAATCTTTGCGACGGTTTAAACAACAGCAGGATCCCAAGCACAGCGGCAAATGATAATTGAAATCCAATGTCAAAAAGGTTCCAAGGGTTAAAGACCAGCAAAATAACGGCCGCGGCACCTAATGAATTAAGCGGGTCGCTCTCAAACTCAAGCGCAAAGCTCGATAAGATAACCGCGCTCATGATACAGGCGCGCACGACGGAGGCTGACCATCCGCTTAAAAATGCATACGCAAACAGAAAGATAATCGTCCCCCAGAATTGCTCCTTTCTACTGCATCCAATCAACCTCAAAAAAAAGAATAAAAACGCGGCTACAATAGACATATTCATGCCGCTGATGGCTAAGATATGCGCAGTTCCAGTCTTAACAAATAATTCTTTCAAGTCTGCAGGCATATGACTGCGCTCGCCTAAGACAAGCGCAGACACAAAGGCCGCTTCCCGAGAGTCCAGATAGCGATAGAAAATATTAACTATGCTACGCCTTAACGAAAAGGCCGCGGCAATGATGGGATTCCCTTGGCCGCGCGCTATGACTTGTATCCCGCCAGCCTTAGTAATTATTTGGGCATAAACACCTTGATTGATCATGTAATGACGGTATGAAAATCCATCCCGTTTATTCCCGTCCTGAATTTGGCTTAATCTTCCTTCAACAATAATAATATCTCCGTAGTCATAGACATCTTCCTGCCCTCCATACAAGATCATCTGCACCCGTCCCGATGCTTTTTGCCACTGACCATTGAGTAATAATTGCCGCACGGATAGTTCATACACCGTCCTGAACCCTTGAGCCGCAAGTTCTGTTTCAACACGGCCTTCAACTGCGCTTACTTGCGCGCATTCTTCTTGACTTAAAAATAAAACAGCGTTTGGGTTAAGGTATTGGCGTTGAGCTATTAACAGTGCGCCGAGCATAAAAACACCGCTTAAAATAATCCGCGTGCGCGGTTGAATAAGAAAGACGCAAAGACAAATCAAGGCCCCAATAAGCCAAATCCAAAATGGGACATCAACGCCATTGCCGACAAAAACCCCTAGCGTCAATATGACGGCGACCAATAAGGCCGGGCGGTGGGTGTTAATGGTTAGCATCAGCTATGCCCTGATAATAATCTTTTATTTTTTGTATATTAACCTTCGACATGCCCTTGACCTTGCGTAAATCATCAAGAATAATAAAAGGCCCATAGTTGTTGCGGTAATCAACAATGCGCACCGCGCTCTTAGGCCCTACGCCGGGTAATTTGATTAATTGTTCCACCGTCGCGGTATTAATATCAGGAGGATCTTCTTTGATCTTGGCTGACGATGTCTTAATCCAATGGACCGGACGTAAGTCACGATTTAATGACCAAGTGATAATACTGCCTATAAGACAAACTGTCATAAACGCAGCCAGGGCAGTTTTTTCCTGCGGTGTTAATTGAAACATTGTAAGTGACGGGGAATTAATGTATCGCCGCTGGGGGGATCAGCGTTAAAAGAATTCTAACTAAAACAAGGTCATTTGTCCATCATCAACCGCTTCCTTGACAGCCGGCTTCTTGCGCACGCGCCGCGCTTCATAGGCATTTAGCCATTTTGGATGGACAAAATCACCTGTCCCAACAACTTGAATACCTTTTAATTGCGCCTAAAGATATAAATGCTCTAAGTCTAAATCCTTTGACGTAGCACGGGAATAATGTGAATGGATATGCAGGTCAACGATGAATTTCATGTTATTTATTCAATACACATTTCTTGGCCATTATGAATGATGCCGCATCCTTTATACATACGATAACCATAACATTTCCCCCGCACACAGCCGCCCTGGCATTCTTTTGAGTCTGTACAATCTTTGCCACCGTCTATCGTTGGAAGATTGCATCCTGTCACATGGCCCCGGCCTGATTGCCGATCCCATATGCCTCCTGCTTCGGTACATTCTTTAGCGCTCTGCTCATCGGAAGCTTTAGCGTTGATATCTTCGGCCGATGGAAGATATTCCTCACACTGAATATGATTTGCTTTCCAGACATACTCCTCATATTCTTTCTTGCTCTGTAAATTAACAAGCAACAGATCATCATAATCCCCATAAACTGGATCGAAATGTGAAACGTTGACCCCACGTTCATTAGCACTCGCCAAAGCCCGGCAATTGCTTCCAAATTGATAGCAGAATTCTTTAACGGTTTTATCCCATTCCAGAGGAACTGGTATCCAGCCTGGACAGGATGGGTCTGCAAAAGATAATGTCGGTAGGAAAAGAATAAAAGCAAGAAAGACAAATTTCATGATCTAACTTCCCTTAAATAATCTAATTTAATTGCTATTATACTGTCTTTAATTAAATTGAGCTAATAATTAGAGACAGTGACCTGATCCATTCTATTACCGTAGTATATACAACATTTGGAAGATTGCGCCTAATTTGTCAACTTAAACCACAACACTAATAATCTTATTAGGCACAACGATGAATTTCTTGATGGTTTGGCCTTCTAAATATTTGGCCGCGTTGGGTTCGGCAAGGCAGAGGGTTTTTAAGACTTCCTGAGAAGCATTGAGAGGGGCTTGGAGCTGTGCGCGCACC
>CAZCHB010000043.1:0-7089 GCA_964498235.1 uncultured Planctomycetales bacterium | reverse complement strand
TGCACGTCTATAGTTACCGTACTTGTCACCAGCGCGGCTTCATTGATCTCAGGCCAGGCCGCGCGGCTGATGGTCTTTTCACCTTTGTCCATCATCTGCCATAATTCTTCGGCCAGATGCGGGGCAAAAGGGCTTAATAACAATACGATGGTTTCAATAGCCTGATTTGACAGCGCATTATTTGATTTGTACTTATCAATGGCATTGGCTAACACCATCATGTGACTGATGGCGGTATTAAATTTGTAGCCTTCATCGAAGGCCTGAGCAATCTTTTTGATAGCGGCATTGCGTTCGCGCTCTAAACCCTTGTCTGATTCATCATTAACCTGCGTTGAAGCGGCCACTGTCTTATCGTAACGCTTCTCCACCATGCCATAAATGCGGTTTAAGAATTTCCAGCACCCCTCCAACCCGTCGCTGTTCCATTCCAGCTGGTCTTCCGGCGGTGCGGCAAAAAGGATAAACATCCGCAAAGTATCTGCCCCGTATTTTGATAACACTTCATCCGGGTCAACCGTATTGCCGCGGGATTTTGACATCACTTCACCATCTTTTAACACCATACCCTGTGTCAACAGGCGTTTAAACGGTTCATCCACATCGACTAGACCTAAATCTTTTAAGAATTTCGTAAAGAAACGGGAGTATAACAAATGCAGAATCGCATGCTCAATCCCGCCGATGTATTGGTCAACCGGCATCCAGTACTGAGCTTCATCCTTATCAAAAATAACCTTATCGTTATGCGCGGAACAAAAACGCAGGAAATACCACGACGAATCAAAGAAGGTGGCCATAGTGTCGGTTTCACGACGAGCCGCGCTGCCGCATTTAGGGCAGACACAATTGACAAATTCATGCACCTTAAGCAAAGGAGATCCGCCCTCTCCGGTAATCTTGACCTTTGGCGGCAGGACAACCGGCAACTGCTCATAAGGAACCGGCACCGTGCCGCAGGCCTTGCAATAAATGATAGGAATAGGCGCGCCCCAATAACGCTGACGGGAAATCAGCCAATCACGCAGGCGCCAATGGATGGTTAATTTGCCCATGCGTTCCTTAGACATCCACTCAGCAATCTTCTTCTTAGCCTCTTCATTAGGCGTCCCGTCAAATTGCTTGGAATTAATCAAGGTCCCGGCATCTTCAAAAGCTTTCTCCATCTTATCAGCGGTGATGCCGGGGTTCTTTGCATCCTTAATGACAATGCGTAAACTAAGTTTATGTTCTTTGGCAAATTCAAAATCGCGCTGGTCATGCGTAGGCACGGCCATGATAGCACCGGTGCCGTATTCCATCAGCACATAGTCGCCTATAAAAATAGGGATCTTTTCCCCATTGACGGGATTAATGGCCACGCGGCCTAAAGAAACACCATCCTTGCGTTCCCCGCCGGACATACGCATCGATTTTGATTTATTGGCGGTCTTAGCAATAAACTCATTGACCTTGGGCTCTTGGGCTGTGCCAGCAGATAATTTTTTAACCAGCGGATGCTCCGGGGCTAAAACAACATAGGTAGCGCCGAAAATGGTGTCAGGCCTAGTGGTAAAAACAGTGATTACGTCTTTCTTTCCGCCAGAGGCGCCTGCCTGCCGGACAGGCAGGGATCCGTCTTCGACGGAAAAGTAAATCTCCACCCCATAACTCTTGCCGATCCAATTGTCCTGCATCGCTTTCACGCGTGAAGGCCATTGGTCAAGCGTCTTTAAATCTTCTAATAATCTTTCCGCGTAATGCGTAATCTTCAAATACCATTGCTCTAAATCTTTTTGAACAACTTCATTCTTACAGCGCCAGCATGCACCATTAATAACTTCTTCATTGGCTAAGGTCGTCTGACAACTGGGACACCAATTGACCGGCGAGGCTTTTTTATACGCGAGGCCGCGCTCAACCATCTTTAAAAATATCCATTGGTTCCACTTATAATAGGACGCATCACACGTCGATATCTCGCGGGAATAATCATAAGAGAAACCCATCTTTTTTAATTCATCATGCATTTGATCAATGCACTTATACGTCCACTCGGCTGGGTCTGTATTATGTTTAATCGCGGCATTCTCGGCAGGCTGCCCAAAAGCATCATAGCCGATAGGGTGCAGGACATTAAAACCCTGCATCATTTTAAAACGGGCGATGACATCGGCAATGGTGTAATTACGCACATGGCCCATGTGAATCTTGCCGGAGGGATATGGGAACATCTCTAAGACATAGTACTTCTTCTTAGATGAATCGTATTTGACCTCAAAGGTCTTATGATCATCCCAGAACTTCTGCCACTTGCTCTCGATCTGCTTGATATCGTTAGTTGTGTAAGGCATGGTACTACTTGTGTGCTAATTCCTTAGCATTCGCACTAAAAGAGGCGTCGTAATATTTCATCCCGCGCTCAACAAATTGCGTTTCCACGTTCTTAGGCGCGAAGAAACGGCGGCAGAACTCTTCCGCCTTTTTAACGTCAAATTCACGGCAGCAATAAATATCGACGGTGATGAAATTTTTAGGGGACAAGGTGTGGATGACAATTGAACTTTCAATCAATGGAACCCAGCCGGAAAGGCCGGCCTTATCGGGAAAACGCACGTCGTCGCTTTTAAAAATACTCGGCGGGGCTTGTTTCTCCATGCCAAGAAACCCTACAATCTCGTCGAGAAAATTGTAGCAAAGGGTCAGGTCGTCGCAAACACCCGGTTTGCATCCGTAAAGATCAACCAATAATTCATACCCAAATACGCCAGCTTTACCCATCTTTTGGCCCGCCCTTTGTTGTTTTTTTGACATTAAGATTTCTTTTGGAAAACTTGTGTATTATACAAAAAACAGCCGTAAATAAAAGAATTATTTTCCTCTGGCATTTTAATACAAAACAGCCCCCTTCAAAATAAAATCTTTAAAATTTAAGCAGATAGTACTATAATGTTTTCTCAAAACCGAAGGAGAATGTTATGCGCTTAACAATTAATGGGCAAGCTAAAGATTTTGCAAAAGCTATGACTATTGCTGATTTAGTTGGGCAATTCTGCAAAACACCTAAAAATATTATTTCTGAAGTCAACGGCACGATTATCCAAAGCAATGCCTGGCCTCAAACCGCCCTTAAAGATGGGGATACCGTAGAATTAGTGGCTTTTGTCGGAGGCGGCTAATCCATGCCTGATCCGCTTGTCATTGCCGGTAAAACATTCCAAAGCCGTTTCTTTTTAGGCACCGGCAAATTCAAAAATAAAATAGATTTAAGTGACAGCATCGCTTCCAGCCAAACAGAGATCGTCACTGTTGCCTTGCGCCGTGTGGATTTAGAAAAACACGAAGATAATATCTTAGAATATATCCCAAAACACGTAACCCTCTTAACCAACACCTCGGGCGCGCGCACGGCACAAGAAGCCATCCGCATTGCCCGCTTGGCCAAGGCCTCTGGCTGTGGCAACTGGGTTAAAATTGAAGTTATTAATGACAGTAAATATTTATTACCCGACAATGCTGAAACAATCAAAGCAACGGAAGTCTTGGCTCAAGAAGGATTTATCGTCCTGCCTTATGTGACGCCTGATTTATATGCCGCCCGTGCATTAGTTAAAGCCGGTGCTGCGACCGTCATGCCCTTAGGGTCATTTATCGGAAGTAATCAAGGCCTGCGCACCAAGGAATTTATCCAAGTCTTAATTAATGAAATTGATATTCCAATTATTGTCGATGCAGGAATTGGCGCGCCATCGCAGGCGGCAGAAGCCATGGAAATGGGTGCAGACGCGGTTTTAGCGAACACAGCCGTGGCAACCGCAGCTAACCCGCCTGAACTAGCGCGGGCCTTTGCCTTAGCCGTTGAGGCTGGGCGTTCAGCCTATTTAAGCGGATTACCGGTACAGCAATCGATCGCTAATCCATCATCACCATTGACGGGATTTCTCTATAAGTGACAAGGGCTTCGGCAAGATTCTTTCAAATTTTTACACCCCCCATCCCCCGCAACACATGCACGGGTTCAACATCGGATGGTTGGGACAATGCGATAAATTAATAATTTAGGGGGAGCATGTGGCGGGGGTGGTAAAAATCTTCAAGAACTTGCCTAATCCCTTTTCGCATTATTGCCCCGGCAATCTTCAACGCCGAGTTAGGAATACAGCCCGTAAGGGCGTTGTATTCCTAGATATTAGAGAAAAGATTGACGGTTAAAAGGCAACCGGAGCCGACTAAAAATTTGCCAAATGTCGACTAATATAAAAATGATCACACTAGCAAAAATTACTCAGATATTAAATGACACCCGACGTGAATGCGTTGAGGAATTGGCGCAGGAGGCGGCGCGGGTGACGCGGCAGCAGTTTGGGCGGACGATTAGCCTCTATGCTCCGCTTTATTTATCTAATTTCTGCTCGAGCCACTGCACCTACTGCGGCTTTCATAGTCAACATAAGATTGATCGGATCAAATTAACACCAGAACAATACGCCCAAGAAATGCGCGTGATCCACAATCAAGGCATCCGCAATATCTTGATGTTAACCGGCGAATCCTATAAACACACACCGCTCGAATATTTAACAGAAGCCGCGCAAATTGCCAGCACCATGTTCCAAGGCATCGCCTTAGAAGTCAATCCCATGCAAACGGATGAATACAAAGAACTTTTTAGCGCTGGGGTCGATGGCATCACCGTCTATCAAGAAACCTACGATAAAACACGTTACGCCGAAGTACATTTAGCCGGATATAAAAAAGATTATGATTTTAGGCGCGGCACGCCAGAACGCGCCGCCCAAGGCGGCATGCGCCAGATATCTATGGGAATCTTACTTGGGTTAACAGAAAATCTTACCCAAGATTTAAGCGATTTATTTGGGCACCTGCGTTATATGGAGAAAAATTATCCCGGCGTGGAATATGCCTTATCCTTCCCCCGGCTTCGAACCATTAAGGCAAAAGAATTTGCCCGCTGTGATATTGATGATGTGACCTTTGTTAAAATCATTGCCTTAAGCCGTATCTTCTTTCCTCGGGTAGGAATAAATTTATCCACCCGTGAAGACGCCCAATTGCGCAATCATTTATTGGAAATCGGCATCACCCGCATCTCCGCTGGGTCAAACACCGCGGTGGGAGGATATTCCATCATTAAAGAAGAGCAACAAGACCCCCAATTTGATATTAAGGATGAACGTTCCATTGCGGCCATTATTCAATTATTGAAATCAAAAAATTTTGACCCCGTTTTTACGGATTGGCGCCGAATCCAAAACGCTTCTAATTAACCCCTAGAAAATTTTTTAATTCAGCACTGCTATTAATGTATTGAATTCCATCGATGACCGGATAAAACCCTGGGGCATTCTTTAATAAAGCAAGCTGGGCAGAATCAATCTTAAATTCAATTTGATTGTTCTTAATTTGGGTAGTCTGCTGTATTAAATCTACGGTTAAATCAATCCCCCCTTTTTGTGTTTCTGCCTCAATACTTAATTGGGCTGCATTATGATTAACGCGGGGGCCAATTTCATTATTTAATGCCCTCAACAAGTCCTCAGCGCTTGTATCACCTATCTGATCCAGAGTCCACCCTGCAAGCGTCAAACGCCAAGACAACTTTAGACGCATTTCAATATCTCTAGCATCTGCATATTTCTCACCAATTATTCTAATACTATCTGTGACATTCTTCCCTTCCATCGCAACTTGATACACCGCTATAAGGCATTGTTTCTTTAACTCATCACTACAATTGGCTTCCCACTTAATCCCTGCTTTACCATAAGCCTCAATGACTTCTGTGACATTCTTTCCTTTCATGGCGACTGCATACACCGCTATAAGATATTGTTTCTTTAACTCATCACTCCAATTAGCTTCCCACTTAATCCTTGCATTCTTATATGCTCTAATAACATCATCGACATTCTTTCCATTCATGGCGACTACATACACCGCTATAAGGTATGGTTTCTTTAGCTCATCACTCCAATTAGCTTCCCACTTAATCCCTGCTTTACCATAAGCCTCAATGACGTCTGTTACATTCTTTCCTTCCATTGCTACCTTATACACCGCTATAAGATATTGTTTCTTTAGCTCTTCACTTAACTCTGACCACTCAATCCCTGCTTTACCATAAGCTTCAATGACGTCTGTGACATTCTTTCCCTTCATTGCTACGTTATACACCGCTATAAGATATTGTTTCTTTAGCTCCTTGCTCTCTGTCACAATATTTACCCCTGCTTTACTAAACGCTTTAATCACCTGAACCAAATTCTGGCTAACCTGATTTGATCTAGAACTGTAAAGAACCGCATTAAATAAATCATCAGAATCAAAACCATCATCTAATGCCAAGGTTTCATTCAAATAGGCATTCACGCGTTTAAACAATTCTAAAGACTGCCATGAACTTTTTGACTTCTCTAAGACTTTTAAAATGTTGGCTGGGCTATTTTTTACATATGCTGGCAATACCTCTATCGTACTTTTTAGATGTGAAACTATTCTTTGATTATCCTCATCATTTAATTCTTCCTTATTCTGAACCTTATTTAGAACTTGAAGAATTTCCGTATCCAAGCCAAATATTTCTTTTAATTGATCATTGTTAGCCTTCAATACAATTCTAATAGTCGCAGAAGCCACTTGCTCTGCTATGGCAGTTATTTTCTCTTGAAAACTCTGATCAGAATTTCCCCCTTTGTTTAATTGCATTTCATCAAATATTCTTGTTAATGGTGCAGTTAAACTAGCTGATAGCTTACGTACCTTGTCTTGATTAACGCTCAAACTTCTTCCTCTAGTCTCCACCCAATTATCTTGTAATTCCTTAAGCCTAACTTCTGCGACTTGAGCAGAATCTACACTAGGATTAACGCGGGGGCCGATTATGTTATTTAATGACACCGTTAATATTGCCATATCACTACTTAATACCCCTGATAGAAAACCTGATTTATTCGTCACCAACATCGCATGATCCCTCACCCCACGCAATTGTGGCCCGGGCGCGGGAGGTTACTGGGGGGGGGTGGGGGGGTTAGGGGCGGGGTCTGGGTGGTGGGTGTTGGAGTTTGGTGGGCGTTGTTTTGAGGGTTG
>CAZCHB010000042.1:7632-12942 GCA_964498235.1 uncultured Planctomycetales bacterium | reverse complement strand
GCTCGTCAATAGTGAACAAGTACTCATTTTCTGATATTATAATTCCTGTACGTTATGATAATAACCAATGGGTCAGCCAAGACTGGCGTTTCAAGTTAGCTGGCGGTTTAGTGATAGGTCAGCTAAAGTTAATTGACCAGCATTATGACCTAAACGCTCAAGCGAAGGGTATCAGTACCGTTGAATTATCACGCATTAATCCCGATATTTTTGGCCAGTTAAAAGCTGTTGTAGATGGGGCTTTCATTGCTCAAGGTAACCCGAAAGGAGTCACAGAGTTAAAAGGTGAATTTAATACGTCTAATGGCGGTTTAATGAGTCCTAAGCTGTTAGGTTACCTAAGTCAGTATATTCCTCAGGGTATGATCTTAAAAGATTTGATTGATAAGAATATGGATGTGCCCTTTAATGAAGGTCAAATAACTTTTTTCTCTTTAAATGATGAGCATTTAAGCTCACATGTTAAGATTATCAGCAAGAAAATGAATTTAAATCTAAATTTAGATATCGATATCAATCTTGATGGCGGTTCTAATGCGGCATTCAAAGCCTTTCAACAAGTATTAACAGGGGGTCAATCATGAATTGGTTATGTTTAATCCTATCAATTGGGGTTCTGGCGGGATGCACAGTTAAAGCCGTCGGTGATCCTAATCGTCCGATCACTATTAACGCCCATATTACCTTGGATATTAAGGGTCTTAAAGATACGGCTACAGATATTGAAGATTTTGTCAGCGGTGATAAAAAAACACTTAAGTAATTAACCGGGAGGTTTCAAATGAAAAAGATTATTGTGTTATTATTGTTGTGTGTCTTAGTCAGTCCAGTATGGGCTCAGGCTAAATATTCTATTAAACAAATGACGCCTGAAGTGCAATCAGCCTTGAATAATCGTCGTGACCGTTTTGAACAATTGCGTTCGCTGAAGGCAACGGGAGATGTTGGTGAAAATGCTAATGGATATGTGGTTGGCATCAAATCTTCCTCAGCTGCGGATGCGCTTGTTAATGCGGAGAATAATGACCGCCGGATAATTTATCAGACCATTGCTGACCAAAACGGCCTCTCTAGCGATATCGCGGCTATTGAAAAGGTTTTTGGCCAAGTGCAGGCGGATAAAGCTCAGCCAGGCGATAAGATTCAGGCTGAAGATGGATCATGGAGCGCGAAATAATAAAAAAGATATGTCAGGCTCTTTAGAACCAATTATACTGCCACAGCGTTTTAATTACATTGCGGTCTTTTTGTCTTTCGCCTGCATGCTGCGCTGTTCCTATTGCATTAATCATCACGGCGGTGATTTGGTTAAGAAGCGATGGATGTCTGGGGACGACTGGATTCGGGGGCTTAACCGAATAAAGACCTTTGGGGGAGATGTCCCATTGACCTTGCAGGGCGGTGAACCGACGGTGCATAAGCATTTTTACCAAATCATGAAAGGCCTTAGGCCTGATCTAAATGTTGATTTGTTGACAAATTTAGAAGTGGATGCGGATGAATTTATGGGGCATATCTCTCCTGAGCGCATTAAAAGAGATGCGCCCTATGCGGCAATTCGAGTTTCATATCACCGAGGACAGCAAGACCCGGAGGTGCTGCTTAAACGTGTTAGGTATTTTCTGGATAAAGGTTACCACGTCGGTGTTTGGGCGGTTGATCATCCTGAATATATGCAAGAAACTCGTCAGGTGCAGGAGAAGGCGCATGCCATGGGCATTGATTTTCGTCTCAAAGAATTTTTAGGGCCGTATGACGGGCATAATTATGGGACAATGCGTTATCCTGAAGCGGTCAACGCAAGGATGCTTCGCAATTGTGACTGCCGCACCACTGAATTTTTAATTGATCCAGGCGGCTCAATCTTTCGTTGTCATTCTGATCTTTATGCCAATCGATTTTCGTTGGGGCATCTCTTAGATGAAAAAGCCCCAAAACTTTTAGGGGAATGGGTGCCGTGCGCGGTATATGGAAAATGTAATTCATGCGATATTAAGGTGAAGAATAATCGGTTTCAGGAATACGGGCATTCGTCGGTTGAGATAAAAAATATTGGGGAGCCTTATGCGGTCAATAAAGAGTATGTCGATGAGGTTATTAATACCTATGGCCGTCAGGATGCTAATGCAGTCTCTCATTAACGATGCGTAAATCAAGAAAAGTACTCATCATTAAGACGGGGTTTTCTGAATTTTTAGACCGCGGAATTTCCACAACGGTCAGCCTTGGGGATGTTTTGATTTGCACCTCTATTCTTCACTTGTACAAAGAAGATGATGTGACATGGATTACGGATTGGCAAGCTAAGGAGCTCTTAGAAAATAATGTTTATATTAACAAGCTGCTTATTTTTGGTTCAAGGACATTAGAAGAACTTGGGCTTCAGCAGTTTGATATCTTGATTAATTTAGAGAAAGATATCGGCATTAGTACGGTGGTTAACCGTATTCAAGCAAAGAAAAGATTTGGTTTTTATTTTAACGATAAGGATCACCGCATAAAGACCCATAACAGGTCGACGGAATACCTGTTATCTGGTCAAGAGACCCATAAGGATATCCAAAAGAATGCGTTGGAACTGCTTTATGAAAGTGTTGATGCGAAATGGCAAGGCCAGGGGCTTTTGTTAAGCGTTAAAAAGCAGAATAAGATAAAATATGATGTCGGTTTTAACCATGCGGTGGGCAGTAAATGGCCGACAAAGGCTTGGCCTAAGGAACATTGGACAAAGCTTGAGCATTTATTGATGGGTGATTATAAAATTAGCTGGCAGCAGGGCCACAAGAATTTGATGAAGTATATCCAGTGGATCAATAGCTGCCGTGTTATTGTGACTTCTGATTCATTGGGCCAAGCCATAGGCCAGGCGCTTGGTAAGCGGGTCATTACGTTATATGGTCCGACAAACTATTTGCGGATGCGGGGGGTGCCTGATGTTCAGGTGGTGCCTTCCATCTTAAAATGTCCGCAGATGCCTTGTTATATGCCTTTTTGTACTAACGATAAATTTTGTATGAATTTTATAACACCGCAAAAAATCGCGGCCATGTGCAGGGAGCAGCTAGGATGAAAAATATTTTAGTCACCGGTGGGGCGGGTTACGTAGGCGCTGTTTTAGTTCCGAAATTATTAGATGCGGGATATCATGTGGCTGTGCTGGATTTGTATTTATATGGTGATAATGTCCTTGATGCGGTCAGCCATAACCCAAACCTTAAGCAAATTAAAGGCGATATCCGGGATATCAAATTATTAGAGCGTGAGATGCCGGGCATTGATGCTATCATCCATTTGGCATGCATTTCAAACGATCCGAGTTATGAGTTAAACCCAAATTTATCAAAGACGATTAATTATGACGCGTTTTTGCCCTTAGTCTCTATTGCAAAGAAAAATAAGGTGAAGCGTTTTATTTTTGCTTCAAGTTCCAGTGTTTATGGCGTCAAAAAGACACCTAATGTCACCGAAGATTTACCATTGGAGCCATTGACGGATTATTCTAAGTTTAAGGCATTATGTGAAACGCATCTGCTTAAGGAGCAAACCAGCGAGTTTACGGTCTTAATTCTACGTCCTGCGACCGTGTGCGGGTATTCGCCGCGGCTCAGGCTGGATTTGACGGTCAATATTTTAACTAATCACGCCGTTAACAATAACCGCATTAAAGTTTTTGGGGGTGACCAAAAGCGTCCCAATATTCATATTAAGGATGTTGTTGATTTATATGTGAATAGTTTGACCTATCCAGCAGCTAAGATCGCGGGAAAAATATTTAATGCCGGGTATGAGAATCATACAGTGCGGCAAATTGCCCAGTTGGTTAAGGAAAATTTAGGGCGTGAGGATATCGAGATAGTTGTTGAGCCGACCAATGATAACCGGTCTTATCATATATCGTCTGAGAAAATAAAGAATGAATTAGGATTTACGCCTAAGCATACGATTGCAGAGGCTGTGCGGGATTTGAAACAAGCATTTGAGAAAAATGAAATTCCAAACGCAATGACGGATAACCGTTATTATAATATCAAGACCATGCAGGCGGTAAATTTAACATAAAATGGATAGTATTAAAAAACAACTTTTAGAGATAATGATTAAGATCCGTTCCGCGGAAGAAAAGATCGTATCGGTTTATGCCAAGGAACAAATGATGCGCACGCCGACGCATTTGTCAATAGGACAAGAAGCCGTGGCGGCTGGATTAGCATTGTCTTTGACAAAAGAGGACCAGATTTTTACCGGCCACCGCTGCCACGCGGCATATCTGGCCAAGGGCGGTCATTTTAAAGCGTTTTTTGCCGAGTTATGCGGCCGTGAGGATGGAATTAGTAAAGGACGGGCTGGTTCAGCGCATTTAACGGATCCGTCGGTGCATATTTACTCTTCTCCAATTTTAGGAGCGATGATCCCTGTTGCAGTTGGAGCGGCGCTATCTTTTAAGATGGACAATAAGACGGCGATTGCTGTTTCTATTTTTGGGGATGCAACGATTGAAGAAGGCGTCTTTGCTGAAAGCGTGAATTTTGCCGTAACTAAAAAACTGCCTGTATTATTCCTATGTGAGAATAATTTGTATTCAACGCATTCTCCCTTAAGTGTGCGTCAGCCGTCATCGTCGATTACGGAACGTTTAAGGACGCCTGAGTTTAAGACCCGGCAAATTGATGGTAACGATGTTGAAGCAGTTTATGAGGGTTTATCCAAAATTATTCATGAGATAAAGACCAATCACATGCCGCAGCTTGTTGAATGTATGACCTACCGCGTGAGGGAACATGTCGGCCCCTTGTTTGATTATGACCGCGGTTATAGATCCAAGGAAGAAGTTGATGGGTGGCTGGCGCGATGTCCCATTAAACGTTTTAGTGAAAAATTAATTAAGGCCAAGATTATGGATCAGCATGATATTGATCAATGTAGGGCTATTTGGGACAAGGCCTCCGATGAGGCATATCAGGATGCTCTAAACAGCCCGTGGCCAAAGGCGGAAACATTGTTGGAGAATGTTTACTAATGAGCCGGTTAATAACTTACGCACAAGCGATATCAGAAGCGCTGGTCCAAGGCATGGAACATGACCCAAATGTGTTTATTTTTGGATTAGGCGTTGACGATTATAAAGGTATTTTTGGGACGACCCGTGAAGCTTTCTTAAAGTTTGGATCTGCCCGTGTATTTGATACGCCAGCTAGTGAAAACGCTTTAACAGGTGTTGCTATTGGCGCGGCGTTAAATCATAAAAGGCCTGTGCTTGTTCATGCCCGTAATGATTTCATGTTCTTGGCGCTGGATCAAATGATTAATAAC
>CAZCHB010000042.1:6793-7622 GCA_964498235.1 uncultured Planctomycetales bacterium | reverse complement strand
ATTAATAACGCGGCAAAATGGAAATATACTTACGCAGGTAAATCAACAGTGCCGATTGTCGTGCGCGGCATTATCGGTAAAGGGTGGGGGCAGGGTCCGACCCATTCTCAAAGCCTTCAGTCGGTCTTAGCGCATTTTCCCGGTTTGATTGTGGCAATGCCAAGCAATGCCCGCGATGTGAAAGGGATTATTTTAAATGCTTTAAGAAGTGATGCGCCGGTGGTGATATTAGAACATCGTTCCTTGTATGATCTGTCCGTAGAGGTTAACAGTAAATGCTATACGGCTGATTTTGGTTCAGCACGTATAGTTAATGAAGGCCGCGACGTAACTGTTGTCGCTACGTCGATCATGGTTATTGAAGCACAGAAAGCGGCAGTGGAATTAAAGAAAGCTGGAATCGGTTTGGAAATTATTGATCCGGTCACGATACAGCCTCTTGACGAAAGGGCTATTATCCGTTCGGTCGAAAAAACCGGCCGATTGATCGCGGCGGATACAGGTTGGCAGTGCTGTGGTTTTGCCTCTGAAGTTGCGGCATTAGCAGCGGAAAAAGCTTTTGGTTTTTTAAAAGCGCCGGTCAAGCGGATTACATGGGCCCAATCACCTTGCCCAGTTTCAAAAGCCTTGGAGGATGAGTTTTATCCAACCCATGAAGACATTATTCATGCGGCTTATGCTCTAATGAACCGTGAAGATATGCCGGTGTTTTCCCAACAGCGTGCCGATACATTTATGGGACCTTATTAATCATGAAATTATCAGATTACATAGCACAATTTTTATATGAGCAGGGTGTGAAGCATGTTTTTGTAGTTTCCGGCGGGGC
>CAZCHB010000042.1:0-6783 GCA_964498235.1 uncultured Planctomycetales bacterium | reverse complement strand
TTGAGTCCGTGGCGCGTCACAAAGGCATGGAGTATATTTGTGTTCAGCATGAACAGGCGGCAGGGGCCGCGGCAGATGCCTATTCACGTGTTTGCGGTAAGATTGGTACGGTAATGGTGACCTCAGGGCCCGGAGCGACAAATTTGACGACTAGCATTTGCAATGCTTTTTTTGATTCTATTCCTTGTTTGTTTATTTGCGGGCAAGTCACTACGCCGCGATTAAGGCCAAGTACCAGTCTCCGTCAGAAAGGTTTTCAGGAAACAGATATAGTTTCGTTGTTTTCTTCAATTACGAAGTATGTTCACCGTATCTTGGATCCTAATGAAATTAAGTATGAATTACAAAAGGCCGTTTATTTGGCTAATCATGGCCGCCCAGGTCCGGTTGCTTTAGATATTCCAGATGATCTTCAACGCACTGAGATAGACCCCGCTAAGTTGCGAGAGTTTTTTCCTCCTAAAGAAACTAAGTCAAAAAATCTTGCAGAAGAAGCCAAACAAGTCGTTTTATTAATTAATTCCGCTAAACGGCCAGTGGTTATTTTAGGTGCGGGCGTCCGCATTGCCCATGCCATTGATCCCGTGCTAGCCTTTGTCCGCCATTTCCGTATTCCTGTATTATTGACATGGGGCGGTAAAGATTTGATGACCTGTTATGATGAATTAAATATGGGCGGGTTAGGTGTTGTTGGGCCGCGCTCAGGTAATTTTGCCGCCCAGAATGCGGATTTAATTATTGCCGCGGGCACGCGTCTTTCTCAGATGATAACAGGAGGCAAAACGTCATTATTTGCCCCTAAGGCTAAGAAAGTCCTTATTGATATCGATCCTTATGAATTAACCAAGTTTACACTGAATGATTTTCATTTGGATTTTGGCATTGAATCTGAGTTAGCGCCTTTTTTTAAAGAATTAGTCCAATGTGCCGGAAAGCATGAAGATCGTTTTGAATCATGGCGCGTGCAGATAAAAGAGTGGGAGAAGCAATACCCGGTTTGCCCTCAAACCAAGCATGCAGTCAGAAATTTTGTAGACGCCCATGTTTTAGTTAAAGAAATTTCAAAACAATCTTATGAGGGTGATGTTTATATAGCTGATACCGGGGCCAACATTTCCTGGACCCTGCAGGCGGTTGAAATGAAGAAGAATCAGCGTATTTTTTCTGCTTGGAACCATACGCCAATGGGCTATGCTCTATCTGCTAGCGTTGGAGCGATTGCGGCGGGGGCAGAGCGGGTATTATGTTTAACCGGCGACGGCGGGTTAATGATGAATATCGAGGAGTTAGCCACGATATGCCGCTACCAAATGAATGTAAAAGTATTTATTTTTAGCAACGACGGCCATGCCATCCAGAAACAGACCATTGATACATGGCTTAATTCAAATTACGCGGCGGTGGACCAAAAAACTGGTCTAAGCTTTCCTGATTTTATCAAAACCGCTAAGGCCTTTCATTTGCCTGCGCTTCGTATTGAAAACCATAGCCAATTGGAAAGCGGTGTACGCCAAGTGCTGTCGTCAACGGGACCTATGGTTTGTGAAATTATGATTGATCCAAATCAAAAGATTGAACCAATGCTAAAGTTTGGCTCTGGACTTGAAGATTTAAATCCCAAAATTCCTGCAGCAGACCTTGCCGAAATCATGAAGGTTTCTAATGGCTGAGATAGATTTATTAGCAAATTACCCTAAAACAAAACGTAATGTCGATGAACGTGCTCAGGAGAAAACCGAAGAAGACCGCCGTATCGGTAGATTATTCGGCCAAGATTATTTTGATGGGGACCGCCGTTTTGGATACGGGGGTTATAAATATAATCCCCGTTTTTGGCAGCCGGTTGTTCCCTCGTTTAAGGCGCATTTTGGTTTAACAAAGGATAGTTCAATTCTTGATGTCGGGGCTGGAAAAGGTTTTATGCTCCATGATATTGCGCAGGCGATTCCCGGCATAAAGATTGGCGGTATAGATATTTCGCCTTATGCTTTTTCTTGCGCCTTGGACGATGTGAAGCCTTTCCTTCAAATCGGTAACGCGAAGAAATTGCCTTATCCTGATAAAAGTTTTGATGTTGTCATATCTATTAATACTATCCATAATTTGCCGTTGGACGAATGTAAAATGGCGTTGAGAGAAATCCAGCGTGTTTCACGACGAGGAGCTTTTGTCACGGTGGATGCTTATCGTACGCCTGAAGAGAAAAAGCGTATGGATGCGTGGAATTTAACAGCTTTGACCTACATGCATGTCGATGAGTGGAAGGCTCTATTTGAAAGTGTGGGGTATGCCTACGACTACTATTGGTTTATTCCTTAGAATGATATGAAAACCCGTGCCGCTATTTTGTGGGAATTAAATAAACCGCTTGTGATAGACGAGGTCGAAGTCCCGACGTTAAAGCGTGGGCAATTGCTAGTTAAGGTGTTATTCAGCGGTGTTTGCCGCGCGCAATATAATGAAATGATAGGGCTTAAGGGGCCCGATAAGTTCCTACCGCATTTGTTGGGCCATGAGGCCTCGGGGATAGTTGTTGATACAGGTGCCGGCATTACCAAGGTTAAAAAAAATGATTATGTTTGCCTTTCGTGGATAAAAGGCAGCGGATTAGACGGTATTAATACTCAATATAAGCTTAACAATAAGATTATTAATGCAGGCGGTGTTACAACCTTTAGTGATTACGCAGTCGTATCCGAGAATCGGGTGACAAAGATACCCAAAACAATGCCGGCAGATATTGCTTCAATTTTAGGCTGTGCCGTGGTGACTGGATGCGGGATTATGGAAAATACACTTGCTGTAGCCAAGGGATCATCAGTGGGAATTTTTGGAGTCGGCGGCATCGGATTAAGCGTTATTCTGGGGGCAAAGCGCCGGGGCTGCGCAACGATTATTGCCATTGATATTGAAGATAAAAAATTAGCGTTTGCAAAGAAATTAGGCGCGACTCATGTGGTGAACGCCAAGGATAAACAGTTATTGTCTAAGATCTTAAAGTTTTCCCCTGCCGGTCTTGACTTTGCGGTTGATGCGTCAGGTAATAAGGCGGCGATGGAGAATGCGTTTCAAATCATTAAAGAGAAAAGCGGTGTTTGTGTTATTGCGGGAAATTTAAGCCGTGACGAGAAAATTTCTCTACACCCATTTGATTTGATTAAGGGTAAACGTATTATAGGAACATGGGGCGGTGAAACAAATCCGGATGCAGATATCCCTAAGTATATTCGTGCTTTTTCGCAAGGAAAACTGCCATTCGACCAAATGATATCGCATCGGTTTGATTTAGAAGACATAAATCAGGCATTTGACGTGCTTCTAAAAGGGGATGCGGGACGTATTATTGTTAAGGCGGCTCATGGTCAATAAAAAGGCAAACGATAGCGTTACAGTCATTATTCCAGCCTATCGTGAAGAATCTAATATTGAAGAGGCGATTGATAATGCGGTGTCAGCGGTCAGTTCATTGACAAATGATTATGAGATTATTGTTATTGACGATGGAAGTCCGGATAAGACAGGCGATTTTGCCCGTTTAAAAGCGGAAACAAATCCTAATATACGCGTTGCGGTCAATGCGGTTAACCAGGGCTTCGGCTATTCCTTTGCGCGAGGTGTTAAGATGGCCGCTAAAGAGTATGTGACGGTATTTCCCGGGGATAATGATATGGCGGCCCAATCCTTAGAAGAGTTGGTCGCAAGCCGTGGCGGAGCCGATATAGTAATCACCTACATGCGTAAAACGGACAAGCGTTCTTTTTTACGAAGGATATTATCA
Organism: uncultured Planctomycetales bacterium; assembly: GCA_964498235.1. GTDB lineage: Bacteria > Omnitrophota > Gorgyraeia > Zapsychrales > Fredricksoniimonadaceae > JACQQW01. Next base: position 3,005 of record CAZCHB010000042.1, on the reverse strand, counting down.
AGCTTTTTTGTTGGTGTAATGAATATTATTTTTATGCTGAATTTAAAATATTATAACGGGGCTTTTATTTGTCGCCGCCAATTGCTTCAGTCGATTTCAATTAAGTCGATGGGGCTTGCGGCCTTGGCGGAATGCATTATTCGTTTGCTTAAATCTGGAAGGACATATAAGGCGATATATTTTGAGCATTCCGGCCGTAAACATGAAAAATCAAAAGCGTTGACAGTTAAGAGTTTTTTGGCTGTCGTGCGCACTGTTCTGGTTTTAGCCAAGGATGTTTATTGGCCTGTCCCCAAAAACCATGTTTAAACAATATCAAAAACAATTAGCATTGACTTTTGTTGCGCTCATTATTGCGTTCGGCGTTTTTATGCGTTTACGCGGCATCACCCTTAATGAATTTCTTTTTTACGATGAAGGGATGTACATAGGGTATAACCGCGATTTCTTGAACTTAGTTGCCCAAAATCCTCCTCATGATCTTCAAGAATTTTTTATTATTTTAAATCTAATGTTAAAGAAAGCATTAAGCACGGCTAAGGCATTGTGGTTCTTTATCTTAAACTTAAGGGTTTTTATCATGGGTCCTGAGGCATGGTACTTTGCTAGGGTGATTTCCGCTGCCGCAGGCCTTGGATCCGTTGTGCTGACGTATTTCTTTGCTAAACGTTATTTTAACTCGATGCCCGTTGCATTGACCAGCGCCTTGATCTTATTGATTCTGCCTAGTCATGTTTTTTATTCACGTTTGGGGATGCAGGAATCGTTAAGCGCGTTATTATTTTTGGGCAGCATGTATTTATATATCTTTAGTCCTAAAGGTTTCAGTATTAAATTGTTCATCAGCGCCTTTCTATTAGGGTGTGTTTATTTGACCAATTATCGCATGATCATTGGTCCAATTTTTCTTATTACCGCGCAGGTCTTTTTTGATTACTTTCATCGGCAGAAAGTGGACATCCTTAAAATATTTTATTGTTGTATTATTTTTGCTGTCGTTGTGTTTGGGATAGGGGGTTTATATGGAGGGATTAATGCAAAGGTTAATCTTGGCTGGATGCTCAACCAAGCGCAAGAGTCACACGCCCATCGGCATGTTATTAATTTCCTTTCATTTCCGTACTATTTTTTTAAATTAGAGAACATATTCTTTGCTCTTTTTCTTGCATTCAATATTTATTTGATTATCCGCCGTAAATTTGACGGCGCCTTACCATTCATTTTAGTTTTTATGCAAATGGTGCTTTTTTCTTTTGCCGCTGAGAAAGGGGCTAGGTATTTATGCGTCGTCCTCCCGTTTGCCGCCATGGCGGTCGCTCATGCGGTCAATCAATTAAAACAAGAATTTCCAGTTAGGCGGGCTGCTGTTAATGGCGCAGCCGTATTAATGATCGCGGGTCTATTATGGAATTCCTATCTTTTATCAAAAGGTTCAACTGATTATGGCAAAGCAGTGGCCATGGTCTTGGCCCAGGATCCCCAAGCAAAGATCATTTCAACGCAGCCGTTGGTTGAATCATTGTATATTGACGACGTGAAGCGCATTGTTCCGTGCCCTAAAGATCCCGGTGAATTCCTGCAGTTATTGTCACAAGGGTATAGGTATTTAATATTAGACCCTCAGGTGTATATTTCATGGACAGCTGACGGTGAGAGGTTTACCCCAAGCTTGATGCCGCACTTGGAATTGGTCCGCCAGCGCCTAGCGCCACTTGCTGTTTTGTCTCACATCGAAGGAGGATTTTTGGAGCGTTTTGTTTTGGACCATAATCAAGATTTAAATAATTCATTAGAATTTCTAGAGTCTGCGAAAGGCCGCGGTTCAATTTATATTTACGATTTGCGTCCGTAAAAATTCTCTTCTTTGCTGTTGGTATTTATTTTTTTTGTTATAATGATTCCTATTCGTTACTAAATCGCTACTAAGAGGCACTCATGACGTACGAACAATTAACTGCTTCCATTGAAAATTTTCACAATTACAGTAAGGATATTACACAGGAAAGCTATTTTGGTTTTCCAATTGCGCCAATCTTAGACGCTGAAAAGAAAATTGCTGATGTTAAGACTCCCTCAGTTGGTTATTTTTCCATGGAGTATGGTTTAGCTCCCAGCATTTATAATTCTTTCCAATTAAACCGTCCGATGAGCTCTAACAATCAGTTTTTTAAGCACGAAGTGTTTTCAAATTATTGGCTCTCGGATTATGTTTTTAAGATTAATATTAATAAGATGCTTGATATTCCCATCTATAGCGGTGGTCTTGGCGTTCTGGCGGGAGATACGGTTAAAAGCATCGCCGATATGGGTGTATCTGTTGCAGCTTTGGGGATTTTATGGAATAAGGGGTATTTCAAGCAGAATTTTTGGTATAAGCACGGCCAAGTTCCTGAGGAATTATCCTGGGATCCATACACATACCCCGGACTTATTCCTTTGAAAAATAGGGTTGTGATGGATACCAAGGCAGGATCTCTGCATTTGCGTTTATGGAAGTATTATGTTTATAGTTACGATAAAAAGAATGTTTGTCCGTTGATTTTATTAGACTCCCATTTACCGGAAAATAATGAGCATTTTCGTCAGTTGACTGACCAGCTTTACCGCAGTGATACTGTATCATGGCGTATTTTTCAGCGTTCAATTTTGGGTATCGGCGGGATGAAGGCTATTAATGAACTTGGTTTGAACATTCAAACCTACCATTTAAATGAAGGTCATGCCGCTTTTGCCTTGGTTGAGAAGTATGTTCAATTAAAGAATAAGGCTGATTTTGATTTAGAGCGGAAGAATTTTGTTTACACCTGCCATACGCCGGTAGCCGCTGGGCATGATCGTTTTGGTATTCATGATATTGAAACGATTTTTAAAGACGAGTATTCAGAGCCAATGAAGAAAATCGGTAAGGAAACCAAGGATTCAGGCGACGTGAATTTGACGCATATCTGTTTAGAGAATTGCCGGCGGGTAAACGCTGTTGCCCAAAAACATGGTGAGATCATGCG
>CAZCHB010000041.1:0-13008 GCA_964498235.1 uncultured Planctomycetales bacterium | reverse complement strand
ACATGCGTTTTAACTGTTCTTCGACGATCGTGGCACGTTCGGGATCTTCGGATGCTTGCGACAAAAACCTTATCATGGTCTGCAATGTTTGGGCATTTAAAGCCAATTTCTGAATATTGCGCACCTTTGTCATAAGGCTTTTGATCAAAGCCGCATTCTTTAAGTCGCGGTTATTTCTAATTTTCCATCCAAACATCATCGCTTCAATCAAATGATCATCAATCTGGCTATCATTAATATCAATCTCAGGATTTAATGCAAGCTCCATAGCATGCCGCATAAAATCACCATAAAAGATATTCTGCGCACTCACCGGTATTTGATCGATCTGCTGTATAAAACTACCTTCTGCGTCTTTGGTCTTCTTGTAAATATCAACCATCGTGCGTAAACGTTTGGTAAAAATCTCTACCGGTGAATTTTCAGCAAGCTGAAATGCTAAATCCCCATTTTCTAAATGTGTGGCGAACCTTTTATGCACCGCTTCTTCCTGCAAAGCATAAAGCCTTGTTAAGAAAACTTTGAATTCATCCTCCACATTACCTAAGCGTGCACCTTCGGGTAAGCTTTCCCACAAAGCCATATACGCATCGCGCGCCTCGGTAATCCAACCTTCACGTTGCGTGAGTACATTGTTCCACAAATCAATGGCTTTAGGGTTTAAGGCATCTTCTTTTACACTTTGCTTGCTTGTATCAATCAAATCATCAGGGTGCGTAGGGTCTAAATAAATGGCTTGACCTGTTCTAGGATTGATAAAAACAAAATATTTGCCATCGTAATATAGTTGCGAATATTCATTAGCGCTTATATACAGATCTTCTGATAAATCATTTTTCTCAATGTTAATTAATCTATACCACAACCCATCAAATTCCTGTGCCTGAGCAACAATTAAAAATTTAGGCGATTCTATGTCATCACTCATATGAATAGGAAATTCAAGTGAACTATCACCAAATTTAAAATAAACCTTTTTATCATCACTAATAATAAATCCTATGGTATCCAAACCCGGTCTTTTAAAAGAATCTAGAATTTTAATTCCCTTACCAGGAAATTTATATTCAATTTTTGTATCTACATCCCAAACAATCGTTCCATCCTCTTTTCGATTATCAATTAAGATATTTATCTCTCGGCTAGAATCTTGATACTCTCCAAAACTTTCATACTCTAATGCATTAGGTTTTAACTGATTCATATCCTCGACATGCAAAGTATTCCTAACAAACTCGTCACCTAGCTTTTTAAAAGGTATGGTTAACATTGAAACATTATACCTTATTGCATCAAAAGCTTCACCCCAACCAGGATACATAATAGACCAAACAGGCCCCTTAAAATATATCATTGAATGTCTGGCATTAATTTCAGAACCACTTGGAAATCCCCTAAGCTTTACTTCTCCTCGTTCTATTAAGTCTGCAATTTCTACTGTCTGACCATTGACAATAAATAGATAATTATCATTTCGGCCAAAAACTAATTTTGTCTTTTCATCGATCGTGCTTTGTGTAGAGAATTCAAACCTTTCGCTAGTTTTTGTGCCATAAAAATTCAAAAGCTTAAGACCAGAAACTCCTTCTCGATACCAATAAACATATTTCTTATCCGGGGAAAGATAACGCGTTTCGCTCCATTTAGTACGAGCAAAGACCGATGTCGCCACGCCATCTTTGATGCGGTATAAAAAGCCCTTCCCACTAGAGTCTAAATGATACATAAAATATAAATCTTTACCTAAATACACCATATTTCCTGAAACAGTAAAATTACCTCCTATGTCCCCATCTTGAACCTTTTTATTTGATCCAATTTCTCTTATGATTTCGCCATTTCGATCCCAATAATACCGTTGAGCATCAGGCGGGATTGATGTCTTCTTAGCAGACAATGCCGCCGGCGTTGATTTTGCTGACACTATCTTTATCTCTTTCTCGGGTTGTTTAGGATCAAAATAAATAACATCTCCAGATTGTTGGTCCATGAAAACAAAATACCGACCGTCAAAAACAACCTTGCTAAAACGTGTATGTATTTCAAAAGAATGATCATTGCCGTCATATGCATGCAACATGTACTTATTTCTTTGCTCTTGAGATGACGACCAAGTCTCGGTAATACAAAATTTAGGATAATCACGGCTATCAACAGCTAATATGTCGTGAGGATCTTCTAGCAAACCTGTATTCACTACATAGAAATTATTCTTATCAATCACTCTATAATCAATAGCACTGCTTACGGAAAATAATTTCTTTCCGAAAAGATCTAACTTTTCCCCTGTGTCTGTGTTTAATATTGCCAACCACTTATTAGGATCCCTGGCATCAATGGTGGCATTTAAATGGGGATGCAGATACGTCCCTACCCTAGCAGCATGGCTTGGAGGAGAGGCTAAGTAACTCCCAGATAAAAGATTATATGTCTCCACTTCATGGCTTGCCCTGTTTAATATATCTAATAGCGGCGAATCTCTATCGAAATAGTATTCCATATTTTGATTCTTATTAAACGGTGCTGAAATCTCCTCGTACTTAAAACCATAAGCACGGAAATTACTTTCACCTTCAAGAAAAGCAAATTGTTCATCATCGGTAAATACTATATTATCTCCCGATTCAAAAGGTATCCTCTCATACGTTTTTCCTGTTTGTAAATTCAAGATATAAAGAAAATTATCAGGTCGAACCATATAAAAATAATTGTTCAGTGAAGAAACATAGCTTTCTGTACTTCTTCTTTTATAGACGTGTTGAGAGTTAAAACCTATGAAAGGCTCAGCCAAACCATTTTCAATGCTAAAAAGAATAGGGGTCACAGATAAAGATGAAATTGTTATAAAATAATATTTACCTCCCACAAACTCTAAATCTAATATTCGAGGATCAACCTGAGTATTCATATTCACTTTTGGCATATCTACACTCACTTCTTTCCCAGAACCTAATTCAATGATCTTCCCATCTTTAAACACATATTTTAAATTTGCATCTGTCGGAGGCATGAATATTTCTTCGGCAGGCTGATCAGATAAGGTGATACCTTCCGGAAGCTTTTGTAAGAAAGCATTCACAATATCTGAATCAATACGGCCATCTTTCTTAATAATAGGCTGGGTGATCGACTGCCTGTTGATGAATGCCTGTTTGCCTGGTGCTACTATTTCATATGATGTGGGAATCTCTTCACCTGCCATGGTCGTTATCATCTGCGCTTGCTGGGTCACGCTTAATTGTTCTTCTTTTGAGAGCGTTTCACTCTTTATAAGATCAACGAAACGCCGACCTTCAAATTGGAACTGTGATGGGATGATCACATAGCCATCTGCTTTAATAAAGGGAAGGTTTTTGGCTCGCCCAAAATCAAAATTCTCAAGATCCACATTAGAAAGGCCCGCAAGTATTTCCTCTTTAAAAGGCATGGCCACAACAATCACTTCCTGCACTTCACCGTTGATCGTCTGTAATAAATGAAACCTCGCCGGATCAATAACTGTAGCTTGGTGATCTTTTAACTTGCCTAAAGAAACTGAACCCTGCCAATCAAAGATCGCAGGGTTTAACCACATCACTTTTGCAACACTTGATATTTGAAGCTGTTCAAATGAACTTTCATAAGGCAAAAGAATATAACCTTCATTCATCAATGTAGCCAGCATGGGTGCTATGGTGCGCTTGATCTTCGCTTTGATCGCATTAAGGACATTGATATTGATCTGATTCTCTCCGGCAATGCCTTCTAAACCTGCGATGATGGTATTGATGATCTTAATCTTATCTTGATCACTACGCGTAGAATCCAAAACTTTTTGTACGATATTCAAAACACCTATCGATGTATTAGGTGAGAAAATGACTTTGTCCCGAGCCTGTGGGACCTCTATTAAACGCCCAAGATCTAAACTTGTTTGACCATTTAATAAAGCTGATGGGTTAATCTCACCTCTAAGGTCAATGTCCATAATGCTCTCACCCCTGCGCACGAAAGAAACATAGGGCCCACGCTCAACTTTTTCTGCCATAAAATCATGAATCAGCTCTAACTTAGTTAATTCTTCATTTAGCTTATCTTCGGTATCAATATTCTCCGCCGCCTTTGTCCCGCCATCTTTAGGGACAAACATCCTTGAGAGTATCTCTGCATCCATCCCGCTCCCATTATCGACGATCTTTATTTGATAAGGGGTTAACTTCACATAAATCGTTCCTTTAATATCATCGTGAGGTGTTTCACCGACAATCACATCTCTATTTTCCCAACCATTAACTGTTTGCTGATCTTCATCATTAATTTGGGTAATGATTCTGATGCCACGGATGATTGAAAAACGTTCGTGAACAGATTGTGCTATGGACCATAAAGAATTAGCACCCGTTTCTAAAGCAATAGGATCTTTCTTTGTCACTTGGATCACAGTACCTTTTGTTTGAACTTGCGGATAATCTGCCACTTTCACAAACTCATTATCGCTAATGGCTGTAATCTGGACCATATCACGGCCCCTTTTTAATTGAACCTGCATGTGATGTGCTTGGCCGCCTTCTGTTAAAGAAAACACGTCAACACTATCTTGAGCATCACTCAGCCAATCAATGATTTGTTTAACACCGATACCAAATTGGCCAATATTGCCGCCTAAAGCATCAATACTATTGGCAACAGCCTCGAGCACTGCCTGACCACGAGGATTCCTGCTTTGACGTTTAATGGCTGTGTCTAAACGCGGATCCGCATTTGTTTTGCCTTTGATCAAAGCTATGGCTTTTTTGTCATAACCTATGGCTGCTAATTTCGTATAAATGGCCTGATGATATTCCATTTTCTTCGTCGCATCAAAATCATTATAATTAGCTATAATACCTGCATATTTAAGGATTTTTATCAACTCCTCCTGATTTTCCTGATCTAATAAAACTTTTTGCACTAAACGGCGCTGAGCTTTAACAAACTCCTCGAAGGGAACAGAAGGTTTAATATCAACAGCTACCATGGCAAGATTTCTGGGCATGGAAATATTTAAATCCTGCGTTACTGTCATGGCCACATCACCAAATCGAACACCACCGGAGAAATATTTTCTTGGAATCATTTGCGCTGTGTTAGGGTCTTGTTCCTCTTTGATGAGATTGTAGGCGCCCTTCTTTAACAAGGTTAGGTAGTTCTGGTAGATCTCATGGGTTGTAAGTGGTAAAGGGTAAGAAGTAAGGTCGATGCCCTTCGTCTTGTTCTTATTGGAATAGACTTGGTTTAGGATGCTTTGTTTGATCTTTTTCTTAAACCACGTTGCTAAGATTAATGAGTTGTAAACCTGCCTTAACTGGGCGAAGTTTTGGCCTTGGTTAATTTCCTTGATTAGTTCGGGTATGATTATTTCTCTAATGATACTTTGCGTGCTATCTGCTGTATTGCCTTTCTTCGTTGCGACATGAGCGGGTCCTGCCGCTGCGGCACCTCCTCCGTCCTCGCTGGCGCTGCGGGCGGAGAAGGGCTCCGCCTTCGCGTCACCCGCTCGCTTTGTTGCTAAATAATCCTCTTCAAGCATGACTTTTAATCTGGACTCTACCACATAGGCAGTGCCGTTTTTGATGTTTTCATACACCACTGCTTTTTCAGGAACGATCCAGACTTTATTAAAAGTATTAACTGGAACATTCGTATTTCCAAATCTCTTGGCTGATTCTTCGTAGATCTTCTTCCAGAATTTCTTTCCCACTTCTCCTTCTGGATACATCAAGGATGCGGTGATTTGTTTTAACATATAATCTTGGGCTAAAAGATCACGGCCCATTTCAGTCTGGCCAAAGGCATCTGGGACAATGCGATTCTTTTCGTAGGGACTTAGGTTGACCCATAGGTCTTGTTCAGGAACGGTTAATGAAGCTAGGAAATATTTGATTAATTTTTTTGATTCGGCCTTAAAGTAGTCCTCCTTCGCTTCAAAACCAAGCTGCGCTTGTTTGGAAGTTTCGGCGGACGTTTCGTCTCCACGATCCAAAACGAACTCTAGACGAAAAGGATCTTCTGGATAAACCTTTATGCCTTTTAAAATGGGCGGATTAAACTTGGGGCTTAGCTGCACCATTGTGCCCGGTGCGGGCAAAACAATATCTTGCGCACCCACAGTCTGAACCATGGAATTTATGGCAAATATAGCAATTATAAGGGCACGCAATGGGGTTTTCATAGCTACTCAAAGTGTGCCATATATATATTATAAATCAAGGGCTTGGGAGGAGTTTTGGGAAAGCGCTTCCCAGAAGTTGTGACGCCTAAAGATTAAAGGATATTCTTGTAAACATCCTTACGATGACGCGCACATAGTATTCGAATCTGTTTGTTTTCTGTGTCAATCTCATAAATGATCCTATAATCACCCTGACGTATTCTAAACACTTCTGAGCTTGCTTTTAACTTCTTGTATCCTTTTGGTATAGGATCATTAGCTAAATTTTTTACAGCAAGCACAATGCGTTCTACATCAGAATTAGGAATTTTATCTAAATCCTTAAAGAATCGCTTTTCATAAATCAGCGTGAATATCATTTTTTAATGCCACGCTTGAGTAAATAACTCTCTAATTGCGCATGCGTAACAAACTGAGCTGACTTTAACCGCTTATCAACAATCTTAATATCTAACTGGTCTTGCGCCATTTCCTCAAGTTTTTCTTCAATAGCTTGAGCTACAAAAAAATTCATGCGCACACCAACATCCGCACAAAACTTAGATAGTTTACGTTTAAGTCCACTTGGCACCCTTGCTCCTAGAAGCACTTGGTTTGAAGAAATTTTCATACAGATCCTTTCTTAAAAGATATCATTTGCTATCAAAATATAGCATAAAAATAGGATTCTGTCGAGCTTGACCTGAAAAAATATCTTACTGTGCCGCAGAACTCTCTTTTGCTTCTCTTTCAGCAGCAACCAAGGCGTCGGTCAATTGATCCATGTCGCCATCTAAGATGGACTCTAATTGGTGGCTGGTGAAGCCAATCCTGTGGTCGGTGACACGGCGGTCGGGAAAATTGTAGGTGCGGATCTTTTCACTGCGGTCGCCAGAGCCGACCTGGGACTTGCGCATGGCGGCTTCCTTGGCAAAATTTTCCTGGTGGATCTTATCTAAAATACGGGCCCGCAGGATGCGCATGGCCTTGGCCCGGTTCTTTAATTGGGAACGCTCATCCTGGCACACCACCACAGTATTAGTTGGCAAATGGGTGATGCGCACCGCGGAATCAGTTGTATTAACACTTTGACCGCCCGGCCCTGATGAACGGTAAACATCAATCTTTAAATCTTTTTGTAAAATCTCTAATTCAATTTCTTCCGGCTCAAACATGACCGCGACCGTCACCGCGGAGGTGTGAATTCGGCCGGATGCCTCAGTGCTTGGCACACGTTGAACCCGATGCGTCCCGCTCTCCCATTTAAGCCGCTTGGAACATTCCTTGCCGCTTAGCGAGAAAACCACTTCCTTAACTCCACCAGCTTCCGTATCTGCATAAGACATTATTTCTAAAGTCCAGCCTTTTCGGTCAGCATATTTAGAATACATACGGTATAAATCTGCGGCAAAAAGACTCGCTTCTAACCCGCCGGTGCCAGCACGTATTTCAATAATAATATCTTTATCTGGAACATTCTTGGTTGGATCGTAATGGTCAGTTAAATCTTGGGTGATTTTCTCTAGTTGAGGAATAACATCAGCTAATTCGCTTTTGGCTAGTTCTCTAAAATCAGCATCGCCCTTGTTATTAATGATGTCCTGATATTCTTTGACTTGAGCTTCAAGCTTTTGATAGAGATTAAACTTTTCCATCAAAGAAGACAATACGGCAAACTCTTTAGCAAGTTTGCCGTATTGTGCTTGATCCGCGGCGACACCTTCGTCGGCGAGTAACTTTTCAAGCTCTTGGAAGCGCGAGTGGCTAGCCTTAAGCTTGTTTAAATCATTTGCCCTTAGCATAACGCTTATTGAAACGCTCAATACGGCCTGCCGTATCGACGAATTTCTTATCACCCGTGAAAAACGGATGGCATTGAGAACAGATTTCAACACGAATCGCCTTTTTGGTGGCACGCGTATGAATCACATTCCCGCAAGCGCAGGTAATGGTGGCAATGTCATAACTTGGATGAATAGCTGCTTTCATAAATCACTCCCTAACTGTTAACTTTTCCAAAGCCCATAAAGGGCAATATAGTAGCTTAAAAAGCCTTATTTTGCAAGCCGGATTATTACCTAACCTTATTTATTCATATTAGCTAAAAAGTCTGAATTAGTCTTAAATTTCGCGACTTTTGAAATTAATAATTCCATCGCTTCCGCTGAATTAAGGTCATTGAACGCCTTGCGCAATAACCACATGCGTTGAAGATCGCTTTCGGAGACCAGCATCTCTTCATGACGGGTGTTAGAGCGCTTAATGTCGATAGCCGGGTAAATACGGCGTTGGAATAAATTACGGTCTAACTGTAATTCCATGTTACCGGTACCCTTGAATTCTTCAAAAATAACTTCATCCATCCGGCTTCCAGTGTCAACAAGAGCGGTTGCGATAATCGTCAATGATCCGCCTTCTTCAATATTACGGGCGGCGCCAAAAAACCGCTTTGGCTTATGCAAAGCATTTGAATCCACCCCGCCGGAAAGAATCTTACCAGAGTGCGGGACAACCGTATTGTAGGCACGGGCTAGGCGGGTAATGCTATCAAGCAAGATAACCACATCACGCTTGTGTTCAACCAAACGCTTGGCTTTTTCAATAACAATTTCCGCAATCTGCACATGGCGCTCTGCCGGCTCATCAAAGGTGGACGCAATAACTTCCCCCTTAACGCTTCGCTGCATATCGGTGACTTCCTCAGGACGCTCGTCAATTAATAAAACTATCAACACCACTTCCGGGTGATTGGCCACGATAGCATTAGCCACCTTCTGCATCAACACTGTCTTACCGCTATATGGAGGGGCAACAATCAAAGCACGCTGACCTTTACCTATCGGCGTCAGTAAATTCATAATACGCGTCGACACTTCCGCCTGCACCGTTTCCAGATTCAAACGTTCTTTCGGATAAAGCGGCGTTAGGTTGTCGAAAAATATCTTGTCCTTGCATTTTTCAGGATTTTCAAAATTAACCGCTTCAACTTTCAAAAGAGCAAAATATTTTTCTCCCTCTTTAGGTGGACGGATTTGTCCGGAAACAGTATCGCCTGTTTTCAAGTCAAAACGTCTAATTTGTGAGGGGGAAATATAAATATCATCAGGGCAAGGCAAATAATTGTATTTATTGCTACGTAAAAATCCAAACCCTTCAGAAAGGATTTCAAGCGTTCCTTCGCCGAACATCAACCCTTCTTTTTCAGCCTGGGCTTGGAGAATCTTAAAAATCAGGTCCTGCTTCTTTAAGGTAGACGCACCCTGCACATCCATATCACGGGCGAGCTTAGACAACTCTGCCATCTTCATCTCTTTTAACTGTTCTATATGAACCGTCTTTCCCGAAGGGTTAGCCGGCTTATAATCACTGCCGCTTTCTTTTGCATCTTCCTTTTCTTGTTTTATTTCTGCTTTACTCATTTTTACTCCTAGTAGTTATTTCTTTCGTTGTAATAATCTATTAATAATCGCGTCAACCTGCACGCGTGTATTGGCTAAACTTCCATTGTTATTGATAATAATATCGGCTAAACTGCGTTTTTCTTTTTGCGGCATTTGATTTTTTAAGCGCCTTAGAATTTCCCCTTTAGAAATTCCCATTCGCTTTTCAATACGCTGGATTTGCAGCTTGCAATTCGCGCAAACAACAATAGTAGTATCAGTTAATTTATCCCAACCTGATTCAAATAACAAAGGAACATCTAAAATTACTAGCGGGGCATTTTTATATAGTGAAATTTGTTTCTTAACGTCTTTTAAAGCCTCTGGATATAATATGTCGGTGAGTTTCTTTAATTCCCGCGGATTTTGGAAAACAATCTTGGCAAGTCGTGTTCTGCTTAATTCACCTTTGCCAAGTATAGCAGATGGGAAAAGTTTTGCCACTTTTTTTATACATTTTGGATTACTGACTAATAATGCCCGCGTTATGGCATCCGCGTCAATAACCTTAGCTCCCCTTTTGGCAAACATCGCCGCCACCGTTGATTTGCCGGTTCCAAAACTGCCTGTTAAGCCGATGCAATGCATTTATCGTATACCTTTACGTAATCTTTTGCTGATTTATCCCATGAAAAACGGTAACGCAAGGCTTGGGTCAATAAATAATCCCTAAGAGCCTTTTGTTTATAGACCCGCAGTGCCTCTTGGACAGCTTTTAAAAATGATGCTTTCGTATATTCGGTAAATAAAAAGCCATTACCCGTTTGATGAATGGGGTCGTAGAGTTTAATTGTATCGGCCAATCCCCCTGTACGGTATACGATAGGGATTGAACCGTAGCGCAGGGCAATCATCTGACCTAAACCGCATGGTTCAAACACTGATGGCATCAAAAAGAAATCTGACCCCGCATAAACACGGTGAGCCACCGCTTCATCGAATTTCAAATAAATCCCGACATTTTTAGGGTAACGGACCGCAGCCTCTTCCAACATGCGGTGATACTTACGGTCTCCCAATCCGCTAAAAATAACTTGAGCGCCTGTGCCCACAATGTCGCCAATAGACTCAATAATCAAATCAATTCCTTTTTGATGGCAAAGGCGTGCAACAAAGCCAAAAACTGGAATATTGACATCTTGAGGCAAATTAAAAGCCTTCTGTAAAGCCTTCTTATTTTCATATTTGGCACTAAATTCCTGAGAACTAAAAGGAAGATCCAAAAACGGGTCATCTTTGGGGTTCCATGCGTCGTAGTCAAGCCCATTAAGGATGCCAAAAATATCCTTACTGCGGTTGCGTAATACCCCGTCAAGTCCGCAGCCGAATTCCCTGGTCTGGATTTCTTGCGCATATTGAGGACTCACCGTCGTAATGGCATCGGCATAAATAATCCCCGCCTTCAGAACATTAATCTGGTCATAAAACTCAAGTCCTTGGGTATGGAAAAGATGGCCGGACACCTCAAGCTTTTCATATTGATTTTTGGGAAAGACACCTTGATAGGCTAAATTATGGATCGTTAAAATAGATTTAGTAAATTTAAAAAAAGCATCAGACTGGTATTTTGTTTTAAGCAGGATTGGCATAAGCGCTGTATGCCAGTCGTGGCAATGCACAATATCAGGTTTAAAACGGATTTCCTTTAATAATTTTAAGCTCGCATGACAGAAGAAAGAAAAGCGTTCAAGATTATCTTTATAATCACCGCTCTGGTCCCCATAAAGCCCTTCACGGCCGAAATAATGCGCGTGCTCGACAAAATAAACCTTCACATTATCACCGATTCGCACAACCGGCGATGGAACAGCAACCTTTGAGCTTTTATACCGAGGCGTAATAATAATCACTTCATGCCCCAGCTTTTCAATGGCTGGCGGCAGAGAACCGCAAACATCGGCTAAACCGCCGGTCTTGGCAAAAGGGACAACTTCTGAGGCGCAAAATACGATTTTCATATATTTAAAGAATTGTCATACCCGAATGTTTATTCTATTCCTCTCATCTCTAACCAATTAAACCCCACTTTAACAGAAACCTTAACCGGTACCGACAGGGCCATAACATTCTCCATTTCATCACGGACCAAAACAGCCATTTCTTTTTCTTCATCTTTTGGCACGTTAAAAACCAATTCATCATGCACCGTCATGGTCATCACTGACGCAAGTTTGCTTTCACGTATTTGAGCGTCAATATTAACCATGGCTTTCTTAATAAGGTCAGCCGCTGTCCCTTGGATCGGCGCGTTAATGGCTTGCCTTTCGGCAAATTGGCGTAAGCCTATATTACGGTTGTTAATATCCGGCAAATAACGGCGGCGATTAAACATCGTCGTGACATACCCTAAATCTTTGGCTTTCTTTATTTCTCCATCGAGAAATCCGTGCACCTTTGGATAACGCAGGAAATATTTATCAATAAATTCCTGCGCTTCCTTAATAGAGACGTCTAAATCTTTGGCCAACCCAAAAGAACTCATCCCATAGATAATCCCAAAATTAATCCGCTTGGCGGCGTAGCGCATTTTATCGTCGACCCTGCTTTCAGGAACGTCAAACATCAAGGACGCGGTATATTTATGGATATCCTGGTCATCACTGAATGCTTTTTGTAAACTTTCATCCTTCGACAAATGAGCTAAAATACGCAATTCAATCTGAGAATAATCAGCGGACAATAACAGCTCCCCTTTCTCAAAAGGGATAAAGGCGGCACGGATGCGCCGCCCCATATCGGTGCGGATAGGAATATTTTGTAAATTAGGGTCATGGGAACTTAGCCGACCCGTGTCCGCTCCCGTCTGGTTAAAGACTGCATGAAGCCGTTTGGTGTTTGGATCTGCCAATTGAGGCAGGGCATCAATATAGGTGTTCTTTAATTTGGCTAGCTGGCGGTATTCAAGGATCATCGCAGGCAGGGGATGTTTTTCCGCCAAACGGTTAAGGACTTCTTCATCCGTCGAAAACCCTGTCTTTGTCTTTTTGATCACCGGCAATTTTAAGCGCTCAAACAACACTTCGCTTAATTGCTTGGGCGAATTAATGTTAAATTCAACACCTGCCGTTTTATAGAGTTCTTTTTCAATATGCCCTATCTTAACCGCGCACTCTCTTGACAATTCATCCAATACAGTTAAATCAAGACGTACACCTATTTTTTCCATCCTGACTAAAACATCAACTAAGGGCAATTCAATTGTTTCATAAAGCTCCTGTAATCCTTGGGCCTTGAGCGCCTGCTTCATCAGCGGGTATAAATCACCTAAAACATCAACGGTTGGCTTCTTCTGTAAGTAACTCCATGCAAGGCTTGAGATATCATATTTACCGCCTCCGCCCGAAAGTAAATACCCTGCTAAATAAACATCAAATACCTCATGCTCAAAGCGCGCCCCAT
>CAZCHB010000040.1:11138-13021 GCA_964498235.1 uncultured Planctomycetales bacterium | reverse complement strand
CGTGGTTAATAAATCATCCACATGGCCATGGTAACATCCATCGAACTTTAGAACCTTGTTACGTTTTGTAAATCCACGGGCTAGACGGATGGCACTCATCGTTGCTTCTGTCCCTGAGGAAACAAAACGAAGCCTATCAATTGAAGGAACATGCCTAGTAATAAATTGTGCTAATTCAATTTCAGGTTTGGTGGTTGTCCCAAAACTACTGCCTAAACTAATTGATAATTTCGCCGCACGGGCAACGTCAGGATGGTTATGGCCTAAAATCAAAGCTCCCCATGAGAGGCAATAATCGGTGTATGCAATACCGTCGACATCGATAAAACGGCTGCCCTTGCCCTTTTCAATCACCAATGGGTTACCACCCACTGATTTAAAAGCGCGCACCGGACTATTCACTCCGCCAACCATAACCTTAACAGCCTCTTTAAAGAATTTCTGTGATTGGACGACTCTCATAACCATCCCAACAGATCTTTCGCATGGTAACTGATGATAATGTCAGCCCCAGCGCGTTTCATGCCAAGCATGGTCTCCAAAACAATGGCTTTTTCATTAATCCATCCATGCTGGGCCGCGGCCTTAACCATGCTATACTCACCGCTGACATTATACGCTACAATTGGCAAGGTTACTTCCCTGCGCAGTAAGGAAATAATATCTAAATAAGCTAACGCAGGTTTAACCATAACCATGTCTGCGCCTTCAATAATGTCTTGACGCGCTTCTTTTAATGCTTCACGGCTGTTGGCCGGATCCATTTGATATGAACGCCGATCGCCAAAGCCCGGCGCTGAATTGGCCGCATCCCTAAATGGGCCGTAATAGGCTGAAGAATATTTGACCGCATAAGATAAAATTCCCACATCAGCAAATCTATTCTTATTTAAAGCTTCACGTATTGTTTTAACACGGAAATCCATCATGTCGGAAGGAGCTACCATATCTACGCCAGCCTCAGCATGGGCCAAGGCCATTTTAGCTAAAACAGGCAAGCTAGCATCATTATCAATACGGCCATCTTTTACAATACCGCAGTGGCCGTGGGTCAAGTATGCGCAAAGGCAAACATCTGTAATGATAAAAAGATCAGGAAAACTTTTCTTAATCGCTTTAACGGCCAACGGCACAAGGGCTTTTGTTGATATCGCGTATTTACCGCTCAAATCCTTGTCTTTGCTGACGCCAAACAAGACGATTCCCTTGCCGCCTTGACGGATAAATATTTCAATCTCTTTGAGGAGCAAGTCAACACTATAGCGGTAAATCCCCGGCATGGAGACAATAGATTCTTTTTTATTGCGGCCATCAATAATAAAATATGGCTGAAGCATGTCGTCGGCAGTTAAACGCGTTTCACGCAGTAAGTCACGCTTTGTTTGTGTTGAACGCAGGCGTCGATATCGGTTAGGCATAGGTGCTCACGTTAGTCGTTTGGAAGGGTACCCTGCTTGTTTTAGGACAGCTTCTGTCACAGGACCCTTGCTTAATATTTCCCAATTATCAGGGATTTTCTGGTAATCCTCAAGGAAATTATTCACTGTTGAGGGAGAAGTAAAAATAACACCATCAATACTAGTTTCAGGTAATGATTTATACTGGGGCTTCACATTATTATAAATTGTCCATTCCATAACAACAGCCCCTTCATTTAGCAATGATTCTTTAAGAAAAGGATTCGGTATCGACGAACGCGGAAAGAAAATCTTTTTATTACTAAGGTTCATCACATGCATCAAAGTCTTAAAGAAACCTTTCGCTGTTTCCTCAGCAGAGATAATCTGGGGATTAATACCGAATTCCTGTAGAATCAAGCCGGTATTGCGGCCAATCACAGCGGTTATTTTAGATTTAATCATATCCATAACCACCTGAGGGTT
>CAZCHB010000040.1:5904-11128 GCA_964498235.1 uncultured Planctomycetales bacterium | reverse complement strand
TAAAATGCTTAACTGCCGTGGGACTTGTAAGCAGGATTAAATCTGAAACGTCCAAATCCTTAATTAAATCTAATCGCTGTGCCTCGCTTAACTCAATTGGCTTTATCTCGATCATAGGCCAAGGAATAATTTGTCCCAAATCTGCGTATAATTGAGGACTTTGGCCGCAATGAAGCAGGACTTTACGTTTGGATGCTTTATAAAACCGCACAACCTCACCGACAACAATTAAAGCCGGCGGGGCTAATGGCTTCATTTTTAATAGTTCACTTATGTTATGCAGTTCACCTTGGACAATCTGTTCATCAAAGCGTGTCCCCTTAGAGATAATCATAACCGGCGCATGCTCACCCCAACCCGCTTTTTTTAACGCGTTAAGAATATGTTCTATTTTTGTTAAGGCCATTAAGAATACAATGGTGTCGGATTCAGGAACGTGAATAGGCTGATTCTTGTTACTAAACTCCTCTTCACCATGGCCGCTGATAAAGGCAACTGACGAAGATATTCCCCGCGCTGTTAGGGGCACTCCCAAATAGGAGGGGATACCTGTTGCTGAACTGACCCCTGGAATAACATCAACCCTGATATGGTAACTGTTGAGATATAAAATCTCATCGGCGCCCCTCCCAAAAATAAGCGGATCTCCGCCTTTAAGCCGCACAACATTTAATCCCTGCATGGCTTTTTGCTTGAGCATGCGCGACAATTCAATTTGAGATATAGCATGGCAGCCTTTGCGTTTACCCGCATAAATATGCTCTGCCCGAGGCGCATACTTAAGCAGGGACGAATCAGCAAGATAATCGTAGAAAACACAGTCTGCGCTTTCTAAGGCCTTAACGGCTTTGAGCGTAATTAAATCAGGATCACCGGGACCGGCACCGGCTAACAAAACCCTGCCATAGTTTAAGCGCACGTCAATAGACTTAAAAACTTCTTTCAATCGATCGTCGTTCGATCGTCCCACAACTGCTAATTGACCCTGCAAGGGCATGCCTTCCCATGGAAAAATATCCTTAATAAGATGTTCTAATCCCAACCGCTTAAGCGCGCAGGAGGCAATAATAACACCGTCAACCTCTCCCTTTTCAATGAGCGCGATTCGTTCTTCAATAGTTCCCCTGATATCAACACAAACAGCATCAGGATATAATTCCTTCACTTGTTTTTGACGCAATAAACTACTGGTTCCAACCTTTGCGCCCTTGGCTAAATTCTTTAAAGAAATCTTACTAACCCAGGCATCAGCATCACCAATAGAAGCTGTTAAAGCAAAAATAGCTAAAGCTGAAGGCAATTGGGCCGGTAAATCCTTGGCACTATGGACAGCAATATCTATCTGGCCCTTCAGGATCGCTTCATCAAGGGTATCCGTAAAGAAATTATCCGCCGGCTGTGACGATAAAGATGTTTCCTTATCAATATCCCCGCGTGTTGAAAACCGGATGCGCTCTATATTCAAACTAGTCTTTAAACCCGACAAGACCTCTTCAACTTGAATAATAGCTAACCGGCTCTGACGGGAGCCTACTTTAATTGTTGCATTCATGGGTAATAATGTACCTCAAACTTTACTTTTTGACTAATTCTTTAATGGCAGGCAATGCTTTTACGGCGGCTTCTTCCCCACGTTTAATTAATTCATTAACCTTATAAAGCTCAAACCAATTAATGCCCCGCAGATCAGGATGAATTAAGACGTCCGCTTGCTTTCCGCTGATCTCAGCTAAAACATATTCACTCGCCTGAAGGGTGCGGACAATGATATCCGCAATATTTGGTGTAATTGACTTCCCCAAGAAATTCCCAAATCGAAAACCGGCATATTTAAAGGGATGTTTGACAAAAGAAATCTGCATTTGCTGGCGCATGTGTTCTTTTTCCAACTCTGAACTATAGGCGACATCCTGCGGCGACTGAAGCACATTAATCGCAATTATTTTTTTGACACCCATATCAACTAAAACATTTGTCGGCAGTGGATTAAGAACGCCTCCATCAATAATCATTTGATTGCCTTCCATAATTGGCCTGATAACGCCAGGAATAGCGATACTTTTTCGGATAGCATCCACAATATCACCTTGATCAATAACTAGCTCATTACGGTGCATTAAGTCATAAGCAACGATGCGCAGGGGTATTTTTGCCTCGTGAAATGTCTTATGATGAAGTTTTCCACGCAGCCATAGGCCGATGCCGACCCCGCCCACAAGACCGGAAATTGGGATAATAGGGTCATAAATCTTAAGCATACCTGATTTGCTTTCAAATTCACGGCCGAACTTTTCAAGTTCATCGGCATTATGACCAACAGACCAGATACCAGCGATCAAGGCCCCCATACTGCTGCCGACAACAACATCAATAGGGATACCTTCCCGTTCAAGCACCCGGATAATACCGATATGCGCCATACCTAGTGCCGCGCCTCCGCCAAGCACAAGCCCCACCATCACGCCGCTGATACGGCGAGAGAGACGACGGATCACCTCAGTATACTCGGTCGCCCTATTGACTTCCGTTAATGAAAAACCCTCATCAATAACTATTGAGTTAAATTCTGTCTTATTTAAATGCGGCAAAACCATAAATACTTCATAATTCAATATTCTTTTAATATCCTCATGGGACATTTTAAGTTCGGCGTTCATGCCGCTAATCAATACCTGAATATTATCCGCGTGAAACTTATCCTTTAAGGCCGTAATCAACTTGTCTATAACCAACCGGGTCATTTCTAAATCTGTCTCACGGTCAACTGTCACCAGGTGGACAATATCCGACTGAATCAAGGTCTTCATGACAATATCATCAACCTGATTGGGAAGATCAAGGATGATATAGTTATAATCGTTAACCGGCGCGGAAACAAACTGGCTGATGCGGTTTAAGACAGCCGGGTTAAAAGAGTCAAACTTAACACTCAAAACATCAATAGGCAGTTTTCCTTTAATAATACTTTGGATGATCTTATGATGGTCGTAAACAATATCCGCCAAATTAATACGCTGTTCCATGGGATCCGAAGACAAACTAAGCAACAGAACTTTTTTATCGCTTTGTTCCCTTAAATTTAATGCTAAATTCGCCGCGTACGTTGAACTGCCTGAATCTTTAAGCGGGGCGTAAACAGCAATGATCGTGCTTTCCTGAGAATCAAGCGTACGGGTGACATGTTTACGGATACGCTGTGACAAGCTTTGACTTAATGTGACAGCAAGTCTTGGCGTCGCTTTTAAAAGGGTTGAAAAATCGTCCTTAGTAATCCTAAGCACGACAGAATCATTAATAGCATCATATGAATGAGAATGGTTTTCGCCTGTCAGCGTTGAAATAACACCAAAATGCATCCCGCGTAAAATAAAATCCTGCTCATCCTTCTGGCCGGCTTCATTTAAACGGTATGAATGAATACGTCCGGACACAACGGCATAAAACGCATCCGCCGGCGCTCCTTGTGTGCAGATCGTATCACCTTTGTTAAATTCGACGAGATCGGACTTGCGGGCAACACGGTTTAACTCAAACCAGTTCAATCCGGCAAAAATTGGAATTTGCTTTAAAATGGCAAGCTTATTAAAGAAAGACGGCAAGGCGGTCATTTCATAATCTCATTCTCCATCCACTCAAATTCTTTCGCTAAAACTTTTTTAGCTATACTTAAGTGCTTAGGATCATGGTTTGAACATCCTTCTTCAAATAATGTTTTGATGCGTCTGCGGGCATCCAAACAAAAGGCATCAGCTAAAAGAAGAGCATTCTCATGGCCGTTCTTTTTTTGCATCGCGGCATAGGTACAGGTGCAGGACATAGCAAATAATTCGGTACCGATATCGACGACGCGGTTTAGGATACTTTGTTTACTTTCTAATTTTTGCTGGTATTTACTCATTTTGTGGAAGGTGTAACGCGCTAAGCGCTTGCTAGCTTCCTGAACATAGATCATATGCTCATCCAAAGGTTTTGGTAAATTAGCTATTTCGGGACCTGCATAGGCCGGCATCCACATTTTAGGATACCAAAGGGCATAATATCCAAGAAGTTTACCAGCCGCGACTAATTTGGCACCAATAGGAGTTTTTGCACTAAGTAAGGGTTTAACTAGAGATAAGTGCTTGTCTAAAGCCTCACGGGCAATAAACAAATGCATAATGTCCGTCGTCCCTTCAATAATGCGGTTGATACGCAAATCACGCAAAACACGCTCAACAGGCCAATAGTCTACGCCACGTTTAGCTAATGAGGATGACGATTCATATCCGCTCCCTCCGCGAATTTGCAAGGTCACGTCACAAACTGTCCATGAGACTTCTGTACAAAAGAATTTAGCAATCGCCGCTTCCAAACGGATATCCCGCTTATGGTCATCTGCCATCGAGGAGCATAACCAAGTCACGGCATCCATGGCAAAGGTATGACTGGCAATATAAGAAATTTTTAAGGCCACAGCCTCATGATCGCCTATCTTCGCGCCCCACTGCTCGCGTTTTGTTGACCATTGCCTTGCAACATTTAAACACCATTTGCCAATACCTGCTGATGCGGCTGGCAGGGTCAAACGTCCTGTATTTAATGTCATTAGCGCAAGTTTTAAACCTTCGCCTTCACCTAAAATAATATTTTCCCTAGGGACTTTAACATTGTTAAAACGGATCAGCCCATTTTGAATCCCATGCAAACCCATGAATTCGCAACGGTGAACCTTTTCAAAGCCCGGGGAATTTGTTTCCACGATAAATGCGGTGATTTGTTTAATTTCCTTGCCCTTAACTATCTTAGGCGGGGTGACAGCCATGACAACCAAGACATCCGCAATTATGCCATTGGTGCACCATAATTTATCACCATTAATGATAAAATGTTTACCGTCAGGCGTCGGCGTGGCTGTTGTGATCATGTTGCGCGGATCTGACCCGGCGTTAGGTTCGGTTAGAGCAAAGGCAGAAACCGCGCCTTTAGCAAACATCGGTAGATATTTTTTCTTTTGTTCCGGTGTCCCGAATAATTTTAAAGGCTGGGGCACACCGATGCTTTGGTGCGCAGACAGCAACACAGCCGTTGATCCGCAAAAGCTCGACACTAAGGCCATGATACGGTTGTAATTATATTGGGAGAATCCCATGCCGCCGTATTCAGTCGGGATTTTTAAGGCAAACGCTTTTAACTCACCCAAACCTTTCATGACTTTCTCAGGAATAATACCCGTGCGGTCAACTTC
>CAZCHB010000040.1:0-5894 GCA_964498235.1 uncultured Planctomycetales bacterium | reverse complement strand
AAGATTCAACAGTGAATGCGTTTTCATTGACCAATTCCTTGGCTTTTTGCAAACAACGGTATTTTTGAGCTTTTGCCACTTTATCGCTGCGCAAACCAATCTTTTTGGCAATGTCCACCATGTTCCAACGCTGACCATAGAACAATTGCAGCGCATAACTCGGAGACTTCCATTGCTCTTCACGCGCGGCTTCCGCGAATTCGAGAGATTTTAGTTTCTCCTGACTGATATTCTTATCATACATACTCATAGGCATCCCCTTTATGCAATTAATGCAAAATGGTTGAGATTAATAGGGTTATGAAAATACAGCTACTTATTTCAGTATAAACCTTAGGCAGGAAAAATCAACAAAGGTTAAGAATATTTTTTATGGAGATACTACTTTATATACATGCGGGTAATTGCTGGAATATCATCAACACGCACGTCGCTGTGCCATTTATTTTCTGGATAAACCATAATATTAACCCCCTTAGCACATTGGCCTAAACACTTGGCTTGAGCAACACGAACCATCGGGTGGAGTTTTTTTGCTTTTGCATCTTCGCGTAATTGACGGAAAACCTCCTCTGCTTGGTGATCACCACATGAAGCTTTCTCACCGTTAGCATTATTAGTACAAACAAAGATTTGTCGGATATACGGCACGGCAGTTGTTTCCATAAATAAGACTCCTTAATCTTTAAAAATAAACTTCTTAAATAAAAGACCATACATCCAAGGCGGCAATATTTTACTAAACATGATCCTAAGCCAGGATACAGGATCGGAAACATAACGAAGTTTTGGATTGGGGTTATTGACAATTTTCTCAACTAACACAGCCACTTCTTCCGGGGAGCGTTTTAGTTTATTTGTGTGATTGTAAATAAAATCTTGGATACGCTGTGTGTATTTAAAATATGGACTTTTAGGATTCGTGGAATTTTTACCATAGCGGGCATTCTCTCTAAAAATGTTAGTAGGATAACTGCCCGGCTCAACTAATACCACCCTGATTCCAAAAGGTGCCACTTCGTAATAGAGGCTTTCAGAAAAACCTTCAAGCGCCCATTTACTGGCATTATAGGCCCCTAAACACAGTGTCGCGGTCTGGCCGGCAATGCTTGAGATATTAATAATCAGCCCTCTTTTATTCGAACGCATGTGCGGCAAAACATGACGGCAGACATTTTGGACGCCAAAAAAATTAGTATCCATCTGCCGTCGGATATCCTCATCTGTCAAGTCTTCAAAAAAACCACCTAAGCCGTAACCGGCATTATTAATGACAACATCGATGTGTTTATGATGTGCTATAATTTCATCAACAACACTTTTGATTGTTTCATTCTTATTGACATCAAGGACCTTAACGAACACTTGTCCACCCCGCCGCTTAACTTCATCTAACAGAGGCTGTTGTTTATTTAGGTCACGCATGGTGGCATAGACAAAATGACCTGCCTGCGCTAAACGCGCGGAAAATAAAAGACCAAAACCGCTATTGGTTCCGGTCACGAGAATCACTTTTTGATTATTGTTATGAGGCATTAGATTTGAGATGATTGTTGGATCATCAGGCAATCAACCAAGGTCAAGGCAATCATTGCTTCCGCGACAGGTACGACGCGTGGACAAAGGCAAGGATCGTGACGGCCTTTCACTTGGGTTTCAAGGACTTCCAAATCTTCATTAATAGTCATTTGCTTTTGGGCAATTGATGAGGGCGGCTTTAAGGCGAGGCGGATATTGATATCTTCACCCGTCGATATTCCACCAAGAATCCCTCCTGCGTGATTTGTTTTAACGCTAGCTTTGCCTGATTTAACAATGAATGGGTCATTATGTTCTGAACCAAGCATTTGCGCGGCCCCAAAGCCTTCCCCGAATTCGATCCCCTTCACCGTCGCAATCGACATCAACGCTTGAGCTAAGCGGGCATTAAGTTTATCGAAACAGGGATCTCCTAATCCAGCAGGCAGACCTTTAACCACACACTGCAAAACACCGCCGATTGAATCACCTTTTTTACGGACTTCTTCGATCTTGGTAATCATTTTTTCTGCTATCTTTGCATCAGCAGTCCGCACCATATTCTTTTCAATAACATTAAAATCAATCTTTTGGGCGTAGATATCCCCGACAGCTAAGGTGTATACGATAATTTTAATTTTATTCTTAGCAAGTATTTTTTTTGCAATAGCTCCTGCCGCAACACGGCAGGCTGTTTCACGGCCTGAAGAACGGCCGCCACCGCGGTAATCACGAATGCCATATTTTGCAATATACGTGAAATCAGCATGTCCGGGGCGGTACACATTCTTAATATTTTCGTAATCTTTAGAACGCTGATCTTCATTTCGTATTAATAAAGCAACGGGAACGCCAGTGGTTTTTCCCTGGAAGACTCCAGAGAGGATTTCAACCTTATCCCCCTCTTTACGCTGTGTAGTAATTTTACTTTGACCGGGGCGACGGCGGTCTAATTCAATCTGGATATCTGCTTCAGACAAAGGAATATTAGCAGGAACTCCGTCGATAACAACGCCTATGGCTGGCCCGTGGCTTTCGCCAAAGGTGGTTATCTTAAACAAATTTCCAAAAGAATTTCCAGCCATTATTTACTTCCTTTCACTAATGCATGAGGAAAATTAGGACTTTCTGGATTAACAATAATTTTGCGATGAGCAGGCGAAATAATCAAATCCATATTTTCCATAGGTACCGCGCCCAACAAAACTTCGTCTCCTAAAACTAAAGCACCAGCGAAACAGCTTCGATTCTCAAAAATAATTTCTAATGGGCCGACATAAGGAACCACTTGTTTGCGGCCATCCGCAGTTGTAATTTCGCGATCACTATTTTTGGCTAGTTTTAATTGAACAGCAATATGTTCATGGACACATAACATTAAGGCTCCCGCGTCAACCATTGCCCGTATATTAATCTTTTTTAATTTAGGTAAACGAGGATTTTTAAGAATAATATCGGCATGAACATATCCCATAATAATTACTCCTTTACAGATCCGTAACCGCACCTTCTGAAGCAGTCGAAACAAGTTTAGCATATTTCGCCAAAACACCACGCGTATATCTTGGTTTTGGTTGTTTCCATAATTTAAGGCGTTTTTGAATTTCCGCTTTGCTAATATTAAGATTTATCTCACACTTATTCGCATCAATGGTTATTTGGTCGCCATTCTTAACCACGGCTAAAACACCACCTACGTATGCTTCCGGCGTAATGTGACCCACCACAAAACCATGACTACCGCCGGAGAATCGACCATCAGTAATCAAAGCTACGTCTTTGCCTAAGCCTTTGCCCATAATCGCTGATGTCGGTGAAAGCATTTCCCGCATGCCTGGCCCTCCCTTAGGGCCTTCCATACGAACAACAACAACATCTCCTTTAACGATCTTGCCATTAAGGATTGCTTTTAAAGCTGTTTCTTCAGAATCAAAAACCTTAGCCTTTCCAGTAAAACTTAAACCTTCCTTGCCTGATATTTTTGCCACGGCCCCTTGCGATGCTAAATTTCCGTAAAGGATAACCAAATGACTAGTCTTTTTAATTGGATTATCAAAAGAACGGATAATTTCTTGTCCAGCCGGATATGGTTTAATATGTTTTAGATTTTCCGCCATGGTTTTACCCGTCACTGTCAGGCAATCACCATGTAATAATCCTTTATCGAGAAGCATTTTCATAAGCGGCACTGTACCGCCGATTTTTACCAGTTCAGCCATCACAAAACGGCCTGATGGTTTCAAATCCGCCAAGACCGGCACTTTTTGACCAATGCGGGTGAAATCATCAATGCTAAGCTTTACACCTGCGGCAGAAGCCATGGCCGTTAAATGCAGGACCGCATTTGTTGAACCTCCTAAGGTAATTAAAACTGTAATCGCATTCTCAAAAGCTTTCTTTGTCATAATGTCGCGGGGACGGATATTGTTTCTAAGCAAATGTAAAACAGCGGCGCCAGCAGATAAACAGTCATCATTTTTTTCTTGAGAGATAGCGGCCTGCGCTGAACTGTTAGGCAAACTCATGCCCAGCGCTTCAATGGCAGAGGCCATAGTATTGGCTGTATACATCCCGCCGCAAGAACCGGGGCCTGGAATGGCACAACTTTCAACTCCTTTAAGCTCATCATCTGAAATTTTATGCGCGGCATGCTGTCCGACAGCTTCAAACACAGATACCACATCAACATTTTTTCCCTTATAACATCCTGGCAAGATGGTCCCGCCATACACAAATACAGACGGGCGATTAAGCCTCGCCATGGCCATCAAGCAGCCTGGCATATTCTTATCACATCCGCCAATAGCCACAAACCCGTCAAAACCCTGACAACCTACCACCGTTTCAATGGAGTCCGCGATGACTTCACGGGAGACTAAGGAATATTTCATTCCCTCTGATCCCATTGAAATACCGTCTGAAATAGTGATGGTATTAAAGGTGACTGCCTTGCCTCCAGCTTTATTGATCCCTTCTGCGGTAAATTTAGCTAAATCATTAATGTGGATATTACAAGGCGTTACTTCCGCCCATGTTGAGGCCACACCTATTTGAGGTTTTTTAAAATCAGCATCACTAAAACCGACAGCGCGAAGCATTGCCCGTGAAGGCGCACGGTCATTACCGTCAGTAACGATTGATGAAAATTGACGTAATTTATCTGACATATAATCCTTTAAGTTAACTGCGCACAAGCCACGGGTGCGATGATTTAATTTTTTGTTCGTAGGCGCCTATTTTATCGTTAAACTGCAAGGTCCACCCAATCCCATCTAACCCCTTTATTAAACATTCTTTATTAAAAGCGCTAATCTCAAAAGAATATGATTTTGACCCAGCTTTAATTTTTTGCGACGGTAAATCTGCCGTTACTGTTGCGCCTTTATTTACAGCGGTGTATTGAAACAATTCCTCTACATCTTCAGATTTTAACTGCACCAATAAAATCCCGTTCTTGACGCAATTATTATAAAAAATATCCGCGAAGCTCGGGGCAATAATCACCTTGAAACCAAAATCATCCAAGGCCCAGGGGGCATGTTCACGACTTGAGCCGCATCCAAAATTATCCCGCGCTAATAGGACGGTTGATCGACGGTAAAGCTCTTGGTTTAAAATGAAATCCGGATTTTCCTTAGTGCCTTCATAATCCAAAAAGCGCCATTCATGAAATAAATGTTTACCAAAACCTGTGCGTTCAATCTTACGCAAGAATTGTTTTGGGATAATCGCGTCGGTATCGACATTGACACGGTTCAAGGGAGCGGCAATACCTGTGTGAGTTATAAAAGCTTCCATTATATTTTCCTTATGTCAGTAATTTTTCCAGTTAACGCGGCTAAGGCGGCCATTTCAGGACTCATTAAATGCGTCCGTCCTCCGGGGCCTTGACGGCCTTCAAAGTTACGGTTACTTGACGACGCACAGCGCTCGCCTTTTTTTAATTGGTCATCATTCATCCCTAAACACATGGAACAGCCGGCAAAACGCCATTCAAATCCAGCGTCAATAAAAATCTTATCTAAACCTTCTTTTTCCGCCTGTTTGCGCACCCGTCCAGAACCGGGAACAACAATAGCTGTGACACTTGGATGAACACGTTTGCCTGCAACAATTTTCGCGGTTGAACGGAAATCTTCAATACGGCCATTGGTGCAGGATCCGATAAAGACCTTATCAATGACGATATCTGATATCTTAGTACCTGGTTTTAAATCCATATAACTTAAGGCATTTCTCGCCGCTGTACGGTCAACTGGATTGGTAAAACTTTCAGGGTCTGGAACTACTCCATCAACAGATGTGACTTGTCCAGGACTTGTTCCCCATGTCACTTGCGGCTTTATATCTTCAGCTTTAATTTTTAAGACATGGTC
>CAZCHB010000039.1:7150-13179 GCA_964498235.1 uncultured Planctomycetales bacterium | reverse complement strand
AATGGTGATTCGTCCCGCAGGAAAGCTAAAGCCGCTGTTTTTAATGGCCGCGCGCACCCGTTCACGGCTTTCCTTAATGGCATTATCAGGAAGACCCACAATCGTAAAACTGGGTAGCCCAGCGGCTATATCTGCTTCAATTGTAATAGGATAGGCATCTAAACCGGAAATACCAAAGGCAAAAACTTTAGCGAGCATGGAAATAAAACGGGGGAGTTAAACAATCATGAGGCTTTGGGGGGACAAAGCATTCTGCGTGCTTGCTTTTTTAGGATCAACGCATATAATGTAAATTAACAAAATTAAGGAAATCCGTCAATATTTTAATCTATGTTTAATAATTTCTGGTCAGAGCTTGCGCATAACCGCATCTTTTTAATTACCATTTTGGTTTGGATTTTGGCGCAGGCGGCCAAGGTTTTGGTGGGGTTCTTTAAAGAGAGGCGTTTTAATTTTCGCTGGTTTATCGGCACAGGCGGGATGCCTTCCTCTCATGCCGCCGGTGCTTCGGCCATGGCCACTTGTGTCGGTTTAAACCAAGGTTTTGATTCGGCTGTGTTTGCCGTGGCCGCGTCATTTGCGATGGTCACCATGTTTGACGCGCAAGGTGTGCGGAGGGCAACAGGTCATCAGGCCACGATTTTAAATAAAATGATGGATGATATGTATTGGAAGGGGCAGATCGAAGAAAAACGATTGAAGGAATTAGTGGGGCATACGCCCATTCAGGTGTTGGCTGGTTTTTTATTTGGCATTCTTTGCGCCGTACTTTTTTATTAGGGATATCAGGAGAGTGATATGAATCAGCGTTGGATAATGGTGTTGTTGGCCGTAGTTTTAGCGGGGGGCATTGGAGCGGGGATCATTTATCTTAAGAATTCAAGTCAAGCGTCCAAGGAAGCTGTTAATTTAGCGCCTGTGAAGGAGCTTTTGGCGGAAGCTGAAAAGTATGAAGCAGAGGGTCAAAAGGTCAAGGTAAAAGAAGCATATACAAAGATTATTTCTGATTATCCCGAGTATGAAGACGCGGAAGCGATCCAGGATAAATTAGGTGATTTGAACATGTCCATTATCACCTCCTACACTCAAACGCCGCAAGCCGTGATGCATCAAGTTGTTCCCGGTGATTCGTTGGGGAAGTTAGCAAAACAGTATACTACCACCAAGGAATTGATTAAGAAAAGCAACGGCCTTAAAAGCGATGTGATCCGCGTGGGGCAGAAACTGCGGATTTGGAATACGCCCTTTAACGTATTGGTTAAAAAAGGACAAAACATCTTAATTTTAAAGACTGGCGATGAAGTGGTTAAGATATTCCATGTATCGACGGGCGCAAACAATATCACCCCGGTCGGCACCTTTAAGATTGCGACTAAATTAGCTAATCCGGTGTGGTTTAAGCCCGGCGGCGCGCCAGTTCCGCCGGAAAGCCCGGAGAATGTCTTAGGTACGCGCTGGATGGGTTTTGACACGGATCCGCATTATGGCATTCACGGGACGACAGAGCCGGATAAGATCGGCCAGCAAGTGACCGCCGGCTGTGTGCGGATGCGCAACAGTGAAGTGGAACAATTATTTGACCTATTGCCCGTTGGAACACAGGTTGTGATACAGGATTAATTAACCCTGTCATGCCCGAGTGCCTGCCGGTAGGCAGGTTTTCGTCGGGCATCTAGTTCATGGACTAGGTCCCCGATACAAGCGTTTGAGGACGACAAAGGAAAAGAAAAATGGATTTTGAAAAGCCAATTATAGAATTAGAGCGAAAAATTGAAGATTTGCGTAAGATGGGTTCTAAACGCGTGACACTAGAGCCTGAAATCAAGCGTTTGGAAGCAAAGCTCGAGAAACTCAAAACGGATATTTATGAGCACTTAACCCCGTGGCAGAGGGTTCAGATTGCCCGACACCCAAAACGTCCTTATACCCTTGATTATATTCGTTTGATGACGGATGAATTTCTTGAATTGCATGGTGACCGTTTGTTTGCCGATGATCAGGCTATTGTTGGAGGATTTGCCAAGATCGATGGACAAAAGGTAATGGTCATGGGGCATCAAAAGGGGCGTGACGTTAAAGAAAATATTTTGCGTAATTTTGGCTGTGCTCACCCGGAAGGATACCGTAAGGCCATGCGCTTGATGAAGATGGCAGCGAAATTTCACGTGCCTGTGATCTGCTTGATTGATACGCCAGGAGCGTATCCTGGCATTGGCGCCGAGGAACGTGGGCAAGCTCAGGCTATTGCCGAGAATTTGCGGGATATGGCTGGTGTTAAGACGCCTATTATCGCGGTGATTATCGGTGAAGGCGGCAGCGGTGGGGCATTAGGGATTGGGGTTGCGGATAAAGTTTTAATTTTACAGCATGCTTATTATTCAGTCATTTCACCTGAGGGTTGCGCGTCAATCTTGTGGCGTAGTTCCAGCAAGGCGCCGCTAGCCGCTGAGGCGTTAAAATTACATGGCGAAGATTTAGAAAAGTTTGGCATTGTCGATGATATAGTCCCAGAGCCTGTTGGAGGCGCTCACCGCAATGTTGAGGAGACCGCGGATAATCTAAAAGCCGTTATTTTAAAATATTTGAAGAAATTAACATCTTTAGACGTGGATAAATTATTAGAATCCCGTTATCAAAAGTACCGCAGTATCGGCGAGTTCAGCGAAAAATAAGCATGCCGCATAAAATCCAACATGATATCCGCGATTTGTCGCTTGAGGAATTAAAAGCGTATTTAGCCGCGATTGGAGAGAAGCCTTATCGGGCTGGGCAGATCTTTGACTGGATTTATAAGAAAAACGCCGCTTCCTTTGATGCTTTAAAGAATTTGTCGAAAGAATTAATTGCGCGCTTAAAGCAGGATTTTATTTTTAATCCGACCAAGGTTGCGGTGGAATTAAAATCAGAAGACGGCACGCGTAAATTCCTGTTTGATTTAGTCGACGGCGAACAGGTTGAATCAGTCTTGATCCCTACGGCAGGCCGCACCACGGCCTGCATTTCAACCCAGGTTGGCTGTAAATTCGGCTGCCGTTTTTGCGCCAGTGGCATTGCCGGCTGGAAGCGCAATTTGACGCCGGCGGAAATTGTCGCTCAGGTCCTGCACGTCAAGAAAGAATCTACGGAGGGAAGAGTGTTGTCCCATATTGTTTTTATGGGCATCGGCGAACCGTTGGATAACTACGATAATCTGATTAAAGCGGTTGATTTGATCAATAGTAAGGAAGGCATTGAATTAGGGGCTCGAAAGATTACGGTATCAACGTCGGGAGTGGTTCCTAAGATTAAAATGCTGGCCCAGCAGGACGTGCAGTTGGAATTGGCCATCTCCCTGCATGGTTACGATAATCCCTCACGTAATGTGCTGATGCCGGTTAATAAGAAATACCCCATTGAAGAATTAATGGCTGCCTGCCGGGAATACGCGGCAAACAAGAAGCGGGTTATTACCTTCGAATACATTATGATTAAAGGCGTGACAGTGACGCCCTCAGCCCCGGCGGCATTGAAGAAGTTGTTTGCCGGGATTAAATGTAAGATGAATTTAATTCCCTACAACAAGGTCGAAGAATTTGACCATGAGTGCCCATCCTTGAGGGAAATGACGGCATTTCGTGATACCTTGGAAAAATTAGGGATTCATGCCACCATCCGCACCCCGCGCGGCCGTGATGTTGGAGCGGCTTGCGGGCAGCTGCGTCACGCGCACAAGGGATAATTCCGAAATAAAAATTTTTAAGAAATAGCGCTTTGTATGCTAGAATCGTATCCATTATGAAAACTAAAAACGCCTTCACCTTAATTGAAATCATGCTTGTCGTCATTATCATCGGCGTCTTGACGGCGATGATAGTGCCAAATATTGCCGGTCGCAGTGAGCAGGCCCGTAAGATCGCCGCCCAGACGGATATTGAATCAAATTTATCGGCGGCACTTGATTTGTATAAGTTAGACAACAGTTCGTTCCCTACCACCGACCAAGGTTTGGCCGCGTTAAGTGTCCAGCCCTCCTCATCACCCGTGCCCGCCAAATGGGCAGGCCCTTACCTTAAAAAGAAAAAGCTTCCTCAAGACCCTTGGGGGCATGAGTATGTCTATGCGTATCCCGGCGTGCACAATAGGGATGGTTATGACTTATCGTCCTTAGGCGCTGATGGGGTTGAGAGTAAAGATGATATTACGAATTGGGAAGCTGAAAATAATTAAGATTTATTATTGAGAAGAAGTGCCCTGCAGTTTTTGAATCAAATTTTTTATCCGCGGGTTATTCATTAATTCAGCCGCTTTTGGGCTATTCTGTATCGCGTTCACGTCTTTTGACATTACAATCCGCATTAATTCAGGGTCTGATAACAGTTGGGTGATTGCCGGGTCAGAGGCGATTTGCTGGATTTCAGCCATGGCATCCGGGTTTGACATTAACTGTGACTGCATTTCCTGCATTTTTGTATTGATATCAATAGAACCTGTTGCCGCCATTGGCTGAGGGGCTGAAGGAGCCGGAACAGCGCCTTCTGCGTTGATGCCTGTTACTTCAGAACTTTTGACATGAACTTCGCCGATAACAGGTGTTTTAATCGTGTAAACACCGTCTTGGATACCGATTAATTCACCTTTAATTTGAGAGCCGTCTTTAAGCGAAATGACTTGAGTGTCCGCGAAACTTGAGGCGGAAAAACAAAAAAGAAAGAGTGAGAGTAAAAGTGCAGTTCTCATAACTAGTACAAGTTTACCATGAGAAAAAGTGTAAAGCAAATGCTGGGAGAGGGAATCGAACCCTCACAGCCGTGAAGCCACTAGTTTTTGAGACTAGCGCGTATACCAGTTCCGCCATCCCAGCGATGTTCTTCTGAACAAATAAGAGAACAACATAAAGAAAAGAACAAGCGGTCCAGCAAAGCTGGGCAGCAAAAAGTGGAGCCAAGGAGGATCGAACCCCTGACCTCTTCCATGCCATGGAAGCGCTCTACCAAACTGAGCTATGGCCCCAATCTACTCTAAACTCTACTATTCCAAATACTTTCAGGAAAGATTGGGTGCCTATTTCTATTTCCTTAAAAAGTTATCTAGGAAAATCGATGGCCCCTTAATCTAAATATCATTCATCCAAAATACAACCAGAAAAGATTGGGTGCTTATTTTGACTTTTTTAAAATATAAATCTTCGTCCGGATTCCCGACAAAAGCATTCGGGAATGACATATTTCTTCCCATCCAGCGAGACGCCACTATATCATCCGCAATATAATTTGTCAAAAATTTTAAACTTAAGGGCAAAGAAAGGGGATGGCAATTAATTTACCATCCCTCATTATTATCCGATTATTATCTTGTTTGTTTAGTGTTATTAGTGTTTTTTGTGGTTTCTGAAGCCGCCACACTAATTGGCACAAAATTAGCCGTCAGATTCATGTCGCGTAACATGTAGAAAGCGATAATAGGGCTTTTTGACGATGAACTGCCACTCCATCCTGCAAATGCATACCCGGGCATCGGGGTTGCTGTTAAGCGGACAATGGATGCGAATTGATAAGTTTCTTGTTGAGGGTTTATGGCTGCGGTTCCGTTGACGGCTGTTACAGTGAGTTTGTAACCTTTGACAAAATAAGCGCCAATATTTTTATTGCCGTTCATGGTCACGGTGACTGTTGAAGATGTTCTTTTAAATAGTCTACCTTGCTGGCCTGCGACATCACCGCTCCAGTAGGCAAGGGTATAGCCGGGGTTAGGGATGGCAGTTATGGTGACAACGGTCCCAGGAGCGTAACTAACCTGATTAGGGCTGATGGATAATGTGCCGTTGACGGCAGAAGTTGTTAGCCTATATTCTGTGACAACAATAGGAGTAAAATTAGCCGTGATGTTTTTGTTAGCTGACATAGTTACAGATAATGGATTCGTCGACCCGGAAGCATCGCCAGTCCACGAGGAGAAAACATACCCAGCCGCTGGCGTCGCGGTCAGGGTGACAAGGTCACCAGCAACGTAGATTGGTTTATTAGGACTTTTGCTGATAGTCCCATTAACAG
>CAZCHB010000039.1:0-7050 GCA_964498235.1 uncultured Planctomycetales bacterium | reverse complement strand
AGAACCATTCACTGCTGATGTGGTCAGAGAATAGGTGATTTGGGTAAAGTTAGCCGTGATATTTTTGTTAGCACTCATGGTGACAGATAATGGATTGGTGGACCCAGACGCATCGCCACTCCAACCAGTGAAGGTGTAACCAGCCGCAGGTGTTGCTGTCAATGTGACAACATCACTTGGCAGATAAGAAGCTTGATTAGGACTCTTAGACACAGAACCGTTGACTGCGGTTGTGTTTAATGAATAGGTGATTTGAGAAAAGTTAGCCGTAATGTTCTTGTTAGCTGACATGGTGACAGACAATGGATTGGTAGATCCAGAAGCATCGCCACTCCAAGATGAGAACACGTAGCCAGCAGCAGGAGTCGCGGTTAAGGTGACGACATCACCAGCAGAATAACTTGTAAGATTAGGACTTTTGCTGATAGACCCATTAACAGCAGTTGTGTTTAAGCTGTAGGTGATGGGGATGAGTGTAAAGTTCGCTGTAATGTTTTTGTTGCTGTTAACGGTTACTGTCAATGGGTTAGCAGTGCCAGCCGCATCACCGCTCCAGGATGTGAATGTATAACCAGAGGCTGGTACTGCTGTTAGAACAACTTGAGATCCAGATGCATAGCTTGATTGATCAGGGCTTTTACTTATAGACCCATTAACGGCTGATACGGTGACTGAATATGTGGTGGGAATGAAATTTGCCGTGATGTTTTTGTTGCTGTTCATAGTAACGGTCATTGGATTGCTTGTTCCGACAGCATCACCGCTCCATGATGAGAA
Organism: uncultured Planctomycetales bacterium; assembly: GCA_964498235.1. Lineage (GTDB taxonomy): Bacteria > Omnitrophota > Gorgyraeia > Zapsychrales > Fredricksoniimonadaceae > JACQQW01. Next base: position 6,273 of record CAZCHB010000039.1, on the reverse strand, counting down.
AACATATCCAGCTGCTGGCGCCGCTGTTAAAGTAACATTTGTTCCCGCGCTATAGTTGGGTTGATTTGGGCTGACAGCTACGCTTCCGTTGGCAGCATTTACGTTTAAGATGTAACTGCTGGCGCTTCCGACTGTGATCACAATATTTGGACTGATGGATGAAGCATTGTAATTATCAGTGACAGTTAAACGGGCGATGTAGGTTCCGTTATTAGCATACGTGTGTTGTATTTGAAGATTGCTTACCGCATTTGTGGAAGATGTGCCATCACCAAAATCCCATTGGGCATTTTTTAATGATCCATCAGCGTCGTAGGATGAAATCCCATAAAAACTTACAGTTAACGGCGCTAGGCCTGACGTAGGTGTAGCGAAAGCTCTGGCAGTGGGGGGGATGTTATTTTGTGTATACGTGTAAGCGATTTTTGTATCCTGATTTACAGGAGACGATATGGTGACAGGTAAACCAGAGACTGAGGAAATGGGCACTCCTGTTACAGGGTTGATTAAGCTAAAACTTTTTAGTGTGATTGGTATTCCTGTGCTGATAGTCTTTAGATTTAGATGATAATCTTGAGGCAAGGTCATAGCTGGTAATAAATCGGTAAAATCAAAAACAAATTTCGCATCAACTGGAGAATTTGTTCCGTTAAAAGAAATGTGAGCCTTTGGAAAACTAGACCAGGGGTTATAGAACTTATTTAAAGCCCATTCCGGATTTTTTTCTATTGTAGATGTTTGTCCAAGATTCGTAACGCTAAAATAAGGGGAACCGGAGTATAGCCTATCGGCGGTATTTAGAGTGTATTCACCGACAACCTTCGGTGAATATAAACCTCCCGCCTTAGTGGTTAAGATGAACGCATAATCAGGGTCAATGATGCGTACACGGCCTGCTGATGGGCCGCCAGCAACCTTTGAGGATGGGTATATTGCGTCATAGGCGAACCAGATAAACCCTTGATTGCCGTAGCCCGCGCCCCATTGATTGGCAATCTTAAGAGCTCCTAATTCGCCGGCATCCTGGACGTTGTTGCCGTTGACATCAATCCAGATATCGTCGTTATAACCAACAATGGTCATTGAATGATAGCCCGCAGTTCCATTTTGCCAAGAAACAGCTGATTGGCCGACAAAGGCATCGTCGTTGCTACTGGCGGGATTGTTTTTAACCGACGTGTATTGGAAACTATTGATGTAGGTTCCGAAAATAAGGATATGCCCGTTATTCAATAATTCTTTGACGGTGATTAATCCATTGGGAGCGCTTGTGTTGCTATTTGAAATATTGTTTACGTACTGAGGCAAATTTGTCCTGGCACTCAATGCAGAAAGGTAGATATTGGAGTCTAGTGGCCAGTTGGTGTGATTACCATCGATAGGCCATTGCGCAAATGTGGGAGCCCCAGCGCTGGCAAGAACTTCGTAAACATCTATCCAGTAAGAGCCGTTACTGCTTACGCCGCCGTTAGCAAAATTATACCCCCATTTGGGAGAGTATTTCGTAGACATATCGTAATCATTGATGGCAATGTTACGGTCTTTGGCCATAGCGTAGGACAATTGGTAGTAAATGATGGAATGAGGTGCACAAGAGTTTCCTGATTGAGTATTAATCGGAGGAAACCAGGGTGTCTGGCTGTTATCAACAAAGGCGGGTAAATCAGGTGAATCTCCCAAAGGCATGTCGCCACCAGCCATGCCTCCGAGTCCCGCGGCCAAGCTTCTGCTAGGGGCTGATGTTTTAGGTTCATCGGTTGGAGCTATTGATGCTTCAATTTCTTCAGCAGCAGTTGCTGCGGCTGGTGCGATGTTTAAAGCCGCTTTACGTTTCTTACCACGGTGCTTTTTGATGCGCTCAGACCCTAAGGCATTAGGTCGGACCTTATTGATGCGCTTCCAGTTTTTCTTGATATAGGTATTAGCAGCTTCATCAAAGAGAAGCCCAGTAGGACCATTTGGTGGTTTAGCAGAAGGTTGGGAAGAAGCAGGGGTAATAAAGCAGAAAACAACTAAGAGAACTGTTAGTTTCGCGATGTTTGTGAAGTAGTTATTTTTTGCCATTTTAAATCTCCCTTTAAAATAAAAAACCCGATTGCGATCGAAAGCCTGCAAACGGGTTAAAATATTTCTTTTTCCGCAGCTCGACTACCATCCCTTCCTAGAAGCAGGAAGGATTAGGCCCGATCCTTTACGTCCTTAGGTTTCCCTAAGTTTGCATCCATTGTTAAAAAGAACAAAAACGATTACTTACGTAAACCATAACATATGTTATTGCATTGTGCCAATTTGAGACTTGAACACGCCAATGGTAATTAGAATTTACTAAGAGGCTATTGTAAACTAGACAGTACAATATGGTTGACAATACAAAAGGTGATAATTAAAATGCCGTTAATGAATCCGATTTATTTAGACTATGCCGCAACAACTCCTTGTGATCCCCAGGCACTTAAAGCCATGCAGCCATTCATGTTTGATCAGTTTGGCAATGCATCAAGTCCACATGCTTTTGGACGCCGCGCGCGTAAGGCCATAGAAACAGCCCGAGAACAGCTGGCGCAATTGATCGGCGCAAATCCTGCGGAAATAATATTTACCTCAGGTGCAACTGAGGCTAATAATCAGGCTATATTCGGTGTTGCCCGGGCCTTAAAACATAAAGGCCGGCATTTAGTTGTTTCTGCGATTGAACATCATTCAATATTGGAACCCGTAAAACGGTTACAGCAAGATGGGTTTGAGATTTCTTTCATCATGCCGGATAGGCAGGGCATTATTGCCCCTTCCTTAATAGAAGAAGCAATTCGTCCGGATACAATCTTGGCTGCTGTGGGGCATGCGAATAATGAGATAGGTGTAATTCAGCCTATTGAAGCCATTGGTGCTATTACAAAATCTAAGGGTATTTATTTATTAGTCGACGCTGTTCAGAGTGTTGGGCATATTCCTGTTCATGCTTCTCAATTAAACTGTGATTTATTGTGCTTATCCGCGCATAAATTCTATGGGCCTCAGGGCGTCGGTGCTTTATATATGCGTAAAGGTGTTGTATGTGAACCGCTGCTATTAGGTGGTGATCAAGAGCGTGGCCGTCGGGCTGGCACTCAGAATACTGCTGGGATTGTGGGCATGGGGGAAGCAGCCCACATTTGTGCCTTACAATTAACGAACGAAGCCCAAAGCCAAATTAAATGGCGGGATACGATTATAGAAACTGTCCTTAAAGCGTTCCCCAAGGCAGTTTTAAATGGCCATCCATCACAGCGATTGCCTAATAACGCGCATTTTTCTTTTGAAGGTATCAACGGCGAAGAATTAGTTGCGGCTCTAGATCTAGCAGGTATTGCATGTTCTGTTGGATCCGCATGCACCTCAGGGCAATTAGAGCCTTCACATGTATTGAAGGCTATTGGTTTATCCGATGCGATGGCCTTAGGGTCATTGCGCGTATCACTAGGGCGTTTTACCAAGGATGACGACATAACATATTTTTTAAAACAATTAGGGTTAAAGGCGGCAGTTTTGCAGAGATTCTAAAGGCGACTGTTCCCCCGGCAATCTTCGACGCCCCTGCCTGCCGGCAGGGAGTTAGGAACACAGTCCCGAAGGGACGTTGTGTTCCTAGACATTCTAGAAAAGATTGGCGGTTAAAAAACAACCGGAGCCGACTACAAATTTTGCCAAAGCCGCAGATCACTATGCAGGAAAGAATAATACAATTTCTTAAAGAAGCTGACAGCTATATTTCCGGTGAGGACATGAGCGCGCAATTGAAGATCAGCCGTGCCGCCGTTTGGAAATACATTGATCAATTGCGCCACGATGGTTACGAAATTACGGCTGTGCCACATTTAGGTTATAAGTTGGAATCTACACCTGATAAATTAATTCCACATGAAATTCAATTTGGTTTAAAGACAAAGGTGCTGGGTGGGCATGTTGTTTCTTTTGACACGGTCACATCGACCATGGATGAGGCTTTTCGTTTAGGCATGGATGGGGCGCCAGAGGGGACGGTGGTCTGCGCTGAGGCGCAATCCAAGGGGCGCGGCCGTTTGGGGCGAAATTGGATGTCGCCAAAGGGCAAGGGCATCTATTGTTCAATCATCTTGCGGCCGAAGTTTGCACCGGCGCAAATGGCCCAGTTGACCTTAATGACAGCGGTGGCCTTGACCGAAGCAGTAATAAAATCAACGGGTGTTAAACCTTCCATCAAGTGGCCCAATGATTTATTAGTCGGCCAGAAAAAATTAGCTGGTATCTTGACGGAATTACGCGCGGAAATGGACCAAGTCAAGTTTGTGGTGATAGGCGTTGGCTTAAACGTAAACGCGCAAATCAAAGAACTTGTTCCTGAGGCAACATCGCTTAAGATTGAGGCTGGAGATAATCTGCATCGTGTGGCAGTCTTGCAGGAAATCCTGCGTTCCATTGAAAAGTGGTATGGTCAATTAAAAAAAGGGCAGTTTGATTTAGTTATTGAGCATTGGAAGAAGCATTCAAGTACGCTTAAATCCCGCGTGAAGGTTAGTGAACCCGGCGGCAGTATTGAAGGGATTGCTGTTGATTTAGATAAAGACGGCGGTTTATTAATCCGTCAGGATTCAGGCATGGTGGTTAAAAAAATGGCAGGAGATGTATTACAATTGCGATGAGTACAGCTTGGGCTAGTGAACAATTACAGGATTTAGAGCGCAGGGGCCTGCGCCGGCAATTACTCACGTTATCAAGCGCCCAGTCGACGCGTGTTGTGATTGATGGGCGTGAAGTGATTAATTTCAGTTCTAATGATTATTTAGGTTTGGCCAATGATGCGCGGATCATCAACGCGGCCCAAGCGGCAATGTCCCAATATGGTTTTGGGGCTGGTGCTTCCCGTTTAGTTTGCGGAAACATGAGTGCGCACGAAACACTAGAGACGTCCATTGCCAGTTTAAAAAAGACAGAAAGCTGTCTAATCTTTAATAATGGTTATGCGGCTAACACTGGAATTATTCCGGCCTTTTTGGGACGTGAGGATATTATTTTTTCAGACCGTTTGAATCATGCGTCAATTCTCGACGGCATATTGTTAAGCAGGGCGGAACTTAAACGATATCAGCACATGGATATGCAGGCCTTAGAAGAAGGCTTAAGGCAATCAGGCCGATTTAGGCGCCGCTTAATTGTGACTGATAGTGTTTTTAGCATGGATGGAGATGTTGCTCCTTTAGAAGAAATAGTCAGGCTGGCTAAAGAATACGATGCGATGGTCATGATCGACGAGGCGCATGGTTTTGGGGTTTTAGGCCAAGACGGCGGAGGGTTAGCTGAGGAATTAGGCCTAGGTTCCAATATCGATATTCAAATGGGTACCCTATCTAAGTCGGCGGGATGTTTTGGCGCCTACACAGCTACGAGCCGTATGTTGAGAGATTATTTAATTAATCATGCCCGCAGTTTTATTTATTCAACAGCGCTTCCGCCTTCAGCCGCGGCAGCGGCCAAATGCGCGGTTGATTTAATCAGGGATAAGGCTGTCGGTGGGAGGCTTCGTCAGGCCGTTAAAAAAAATGCTGAGCATTTACGCGCTGGTCTTAAAATGCTGGGTTTTGATACAATGAAATCGTCGACACTGATCATTCCAATACTGATTGGAGATCCAGTGAAAGCTGTTGATATGTCTAAAAAATTGTTTAATCAGGGTTTCTTTGTGCAGGCCATCCGCCCTCCGACGGTGCCGGTTCATTCCGCCCGTTTGAGGGTGACGGTGACGGCTAAGCATACGCAAGATGACCTTAATCAATTATTGAGCGCAATGAAGGATTTATAGATGTCTATTTTTACGACTAATCGCGGATTAGCATGGCATTATGAAATAAGCGGTTCTGGTCCATCGGTGCTATTTATCCATGGTTTTGGCGGGTCAAGCCATTGGTGGGATTTACAGAAACAATTCTTGTCGACGGATTATCAGGTGATAACTCTTGATTTGCCCGGCCATGGCCAGAGCGCGTGGACGCCCTTGACGTTAAATGAATTAGCTGTTGATATCATGCAGGTTTTGCACGCGGCTCACGTCGAAGATACAAGTGTCGTGGCGTCTTCTTTTGGCGGTCTTATCGCGATGGAGTTATACCGCCTGATGCCGTTTCATGTGATGCGTATTTCATTTGTGGGAGCAATCCCGAAATTTGCGCAAGCTCCCAATTATCCAGCGGGGTTGGACATTGATAAAATTCGCAAATTAAGTTCACAATTTGATGGTGATATTGCAGGTATTTTGGACAT
>CAZCHB010000038.1:2962-13206 GCA_964498235.1 uncultured Planctomycetales bacterium | reverse complement strand
CTGATTTTTGCAAATAACTCATTTAGAAAACTCCTTTTAAATTGCTTTGATAAAATTAGTAAGGCGTTCGTGACGGCCGCCTTCAAATTCCGTCACCAGCCAAATCTGAATAATTTCTTTCATCGTCGGCTCATCAATAAATTTAGAGCCCAAGACTAAAATATTCGCATTGTTATGCTGGCGGGACAAGGCCGCAGCTTCCTTATTATAGACTAACGCGGCATAAGCACCGGGAATCTTATTGGCCGCAATGGAATGGCCAATCCCTGTCATGCACAATAGTATTCCTCTAGCATCAGGTGTTTTTACAACTTGCGTTGCTACATCGTATGAAATCTGAGGGTAGTCACAATCAACTCCCTCGGTATGCGTACCCGCATCAATGGCATCATGGCCCTGAGACTTTAAAAACTGTACGATCGTATTCTTTAATGTAAATCCGCGGTGATCCGCGCCTATAAAAATTTTCATGACATCCCTTAAATCAAGTCAACGATCTTATCGACCGCCTCTTTAATAGTCAGCAAACATTCTTGATATTCCGTATGCCCGCGGCCAATGGGATCGGGAACATCCATATCCGGCTGAAAACCACGCGCATCAGCAAATTCCTTGAGCAAATAAACCCTTTTCTCAACGGAGGGCACCAGATCTAATATCTGCGTCCGGTGCGTCCGCGTCATCGCAAAAATCAAATCCGCTTTCCTTAACATGATGCGGCCAAGCGCCCGTGACATGTGCAAACCCGCATTAATCCCCTGCTCGCGCAAAACAGCAATAGTTTCGTGGCTCGCCGGTGATTTAAAATAAACCCCGGTTCCCGCTGACATGACCTCCACGTCATCACGGCCGATTAATTTCGCCTTTAGTAAATACTCTGCCATGACCGATCGGCAGCTATTGCCGGTACAGACAAATAGGATGCTTTTCCTGTTGATTGTACGGTTCACATCCGGCTGGGTAATAACACCTTCGCGGATCACAGTCGGCGGTGTCTTGGTGAAATCCACAATCGTCGATGAGATACCGAAATCGACCGGCCCGCCGTCTAAGGCCAATTCTACCTGGCCGTCTAGATCTTCCAGGGCTTCGTGCACATTGGTGGGCGCTTTCTTCCCTTCTAGATTGGCTGAGGGCGCGGCAATGGTGCATCCGGATTCTTCTACTAATTTAAGCGCCACCGTATGATCCGGCATACGGATACCAATCGTATCACCAGCGATCTTGCCCGGCACAATAACCGTCAATGGTCCAGGCCAATATTTCTCAATAAGCTTATACAGGTTAGGTACACTGTAATGACTATAATTATCAACAATCCCCCGCTGGGCAATTAAAATTGAAAACCGTTTGCCGTCACTGCGGTGCTTGACCATGGCTAAACGTTCCATCGCCTTAGGATTATTCGCATCAGCGGCAATGCCATAGACTGTTTCCGTCGGAAAAACAACCAGTCCGCCCTGACGGATAATATGCGCCGCTTCCGCGATGATCTCCGGCTGAGGCAGAGCTGAATTAACCTTTAGGATTCTTGTCTCTCCCATCACACCTTGACCGCTTTTAGGGTTTTAATGCCTATGTCTCGGCGGAAAAACATATGGTCAAAATTGATTTTCTCAACTTGGCCATAAGCCTTCGCCCGTGCCTTTTCCAAATTTAAACCTAAGGCGGTAACCCCAAGAACTCGGCCGCCGTTTGTCACCACCCGGCCGCCTTCATTCTTCGTTCCCGCGTGAAAAACAACAATATCATCATCCATGGTTTGGTCAAGGCCGTTAATGACATGCCCATTTTCATATTTTCCCGGGTACCCGCCGGAGGCCATCACCACGCACACGCAGGCGCGTTCATCCCATTTGACCGTCAATTCATTCAAGCGCCCTTCGCAGGAAGCTAATAATATATCCAATAAATCGCTTTTAAGGCGAGGCAGGATGCATTGTGTTTCAGGGTCGCCAAAACGTGCGTTAAATTCAAGCGTCATGGGCCCGTCCTTAGTCAGCATAATCCCGGCGTATAACACTCCTTTAAACGGCATGCCCTCTTGATACATTCCCCGCACGGCCGGCTCAATCACCCGCGCGATGATCACATCTAAAACCTTCGCTGTCACCAACGGATTGGGTGAAAATGTCCCCATCCCGCCGGTATTGGGGCCGACATCCTCATCAAAAATTCGCTTATGGTCTTGCGCGGTGGGTAAAACCAAGAAATGTTTCCCATCGCAAATAGCCAGAACAGAGGCTTCTTCGCCCTCTAAACAGGCCTCGATCACCACCTTTTCACCCGCCCTAGCAAATATCCGCTTTACCATGATATCATCAATGGCAATTTGTGCCTCTTTTAAATTTACACAGACATACACGCCTTTGCCAGCCGCAATCCCATCCGCCTTTACGACAATGGGAAATTGAGCCTGATTTAAAAAATCAAGCGCCGCGTGAGGCTGGTCAAAAATCTTATAGACGGCCGTTGGAATATTACGGCGGTGCATGAATTCTTTACAAAAAACCTTACTGCCTTCCAACTGCGCCGCTTCCTGCGAAGGGCCGAATATTTTTAATCCTTTTTTCGTAAAGGCATCAACAATGCCTTTAACAAGGGACGCCTCCGGACCAACCACGGTTAAATCAATTTTCTTTTCCAGGGCAAATTTAAGCAGCCCATCAATGTCCTCAACACCGATATCAACACATTGGGCAGCTTGCGCGATCCCCGCATTGCCTGGGGCACAATAAAGCCGTTTGAGCTTTGCGGATTGTTTAATCTTCCAGCAAAGCGCGTGTTCTCTGCCGCCAGCGCCAATAACCAAAACATTCATATTATTTTATTTTCCAACCTATCATTACCGCTTAAGTCCCCTCAAACCGAAAATTTCCAAAGGTCACAGAAATCCATTCCCATTGCACCTTAAAATGGATTCCCGATTTAAACATTCGGGGATGACAAAGAATTTACTTAAAAATAATTTTGTGCTGTGGATTCTTTATCACTTCACCAATCACAAACGCTTCAACGCCATGTTTCTTTAATGACGCGTGAACACGGTCAACATCGCCGCAGTCAACGACAATAGCAAAACCAATCCCCATATTGAAAGTGCGGTACATGTCGCTTTCAGGCACATGACCCTTATCTTGAATCAATTGGAAGATGCGGGGAACCGGCCATGATCCTTTACTGACGGAAAAGCCCAAGCCTTTGGGCAGAACCTTGGTTAGTTTTTCATACCAGGCACCGCCTGTCATGTGCGCCATGCCCAAGATGCCGCCCTTTAGCTCTTCCAGCAGTGCCAATATAGGCTTTACATAAATACAGGTCGGCTTCATTAATATTTCCGCATATAATTTCTGTTCTTTTAATGATAATGCCTTCCGGGCTAAGGAATACCCATTGGAATGCAGGCCGGAAGAAGGAAGCCCTATTAAGATGTCGCCTTCTTTAATCCCTGTCCCATCAATGATCTTGTCGCGGTCAACAATACCGACAGTAAATCCCGCCAGGTCATACTCTTCCCCCTTATACATATCCGGCATTTCCGCAGTCTCTCCGCCGATCAACGCGCAGTTAGCCATATGGCATCCGGCGACAATGCCCTTCATCACCTTGTTCATCGTGGCGCGGTTAAGCCGCCCTGTGGCCATATAATCTAAAAAGAATAACGGTTTAGCGCCGGTACACAAAACATCATTCACGTTCATCGCAACGAGGTCAATGCCGACCGTATCATGCTTACTCACCAAATCCGCGACAAGCAATTTAGTCCCCACCCCGTCTGTCGAGGACACTAGCACCGGATTCTTAATCCCCTTAAGATTTAAATTGAACAAAGCCCCAAACGATCCCGGCCTGTTAAGCACCGATTTGTTTAGCGTCTTTCGCGCCAGCGATTTAACATCGTCGACAAATAGATTCGCCTTCGCAATATCAACCCCCGCCTTCTTATACGTCAACCCTTTTACCATCTTTTAATGCCCTTTATGCTATTTCCTAATTCTAAAGTAGATGTTTTTTCGCGTAATTGACGCCATTCTCGAAGATCTTTGCCCCATCCCCTAAAACGCTTTTCTTGAACAGCCTAGACCAAAATGGATGATGTTCGAAAAATAAATGACGCTCTGGATGCGGCATAAGCCCTAAAATGCGTCCTGTCGTATCGCAGATACCAGCGATACTGCCAATAGAGCCGTTTGGATTATCAGGATAAGCCGGATCACCGCCGTCCGCCTTGCAATAATTAAAAACAATCTGCCCGTTATTCTTTAAGGCATTGAATATCTTGTCATTCTTGGGAATAAACTTGCCTTCGCCGTGAGCAACGGGTAAATAAATCTGCTGAGGCATATCCTTCGTCCACACGCACTTTTCAGAGGACGCCTTCAAATGCGTCCAGCGGGATTCAAATTTCGCGGAGTCATTGTGAAAAAGGGTTGCCTCTTGGCCTTGTGCCATATTTAAGCCGGGCAAGATTCCAGCCTTGACCAAAATCTGAAACCCGTTACAAATACCGATAATTAATTTACCCGCCTCAATAAATTCACGGATATCATCACCCAATCGAAGGCGTAGTTCATTAGCTAAAATACGGCCGGAGGCAATATCATCGCCGTAACTAAACCCGCCGGGAAGTGCCAAGATTTGGAAATTATTCAATTTAACCTCTCCCGATGATAAAGCCTTCACATGCACCTGCGTGACCTTCGCGCCGAAAAGGCTGAAAGCATAGGCGGTTTCCTCATTACAATTGGTCCCTGCGGTGCGTAAAACCAGGACTTGAACGTTTTTAGCCATATTTATTCGGGCGAAAGAACCCCACCCCTACGTTGTTTTATGATTTCTTTTTATGTACAGGTTTCTTCGCGTAAAATTTCTTGATTAATTTGATAACATCTTCAGGCTTGTCAACCATCTGCATAAGCTCAAGATCATTGGCATCAATGCAGTTTTCATGCAGCATTTTCCCGCTAATCCAATCAATCAATCCTTCCCAATAATCACTGCCGTATAGAATCACCGGAAATGGTTCCATACGCTGTGTTTGGATCAACGTCAAACTCTCCGACAACTCATCAAGCGTCCCAAATCCGCCGGGAAAAATAACGAATGCCTTAGCGTACTTGACAAAACAAACCTTACGGCAGAAGAAATAATGGAAATTAATCAAATGATTGATATACGGGTTGGCCTTTTGTTCAAAAGGAAGGTCAATATTAAGCCCGATCGACTTCCCGCCAGCCTCATGAGCGCCTTTATTTCCCGCTTCCATGATGCTTGGGCCCCCGCCGGTAATCACAGCGTAACCTGCTTTCACAAGAAGCGCGGCTGTTTTCTCTGCGTCCTTGTAATACTGATGGGTCGGTTTGATGCGGGCGGAACCAAAAATGCTCACCGCAGGGCCGATGTCTTTTAATTCTTCAAACCCATCAACAAATTCAGCCATGATACGAAAAATACGCCATGGGTCTTCCATCATTTCCAAATCAGGGACTTGAGCAATCTTATGTTTCTTCATAGGCTCCTTAATTTTACATTTTCAATGGGGCAAGCCATGCCTGTTTTAAATCGTCAACACAGGCATTAACGACCGCCTCTTTTTTCTGGCCGTAAATGATAAACTCCGGCGAGGATTCGACTGTTCCTATCTTGGCTGTAAGCACGCCCTTCATTGCCGCCTTAAACACCACTTCATCTTGAGGCGCTACTTCAACAATCAAACGGGAATTACTTTCGCTAAATAAAATAACATCATCTCTTAGTTTTGTTTTTGCTGGGACTTTTTCCAGTAAGACGCTTACCCCTAAACCGCCGGCAAAGGCCATTTCAGCCAAAGCCACGGCTAGGCCGCCTTCAGAAATATCATGCGCGGACTTAACCAACCCCGCCGCTGACGCTTTCGATAGGGCTTCATATATCTTTAACGCAGTCTTAAAATTGACCTTGGGAACATTGGCACCTAATTGGCCCAGATTATCCAAGTAAATCGACCCGCCTAACTCATCAAAAGTTTCTCCGACGATATAAATTGCATTTCCAGCTTTCTTAAAATCCATGGTCACGGCTTTGCGCACATCCTTCATGAGGCCGATTGCGGAAATCAGAATCGTGCCGGGAATAGCCAAGCTTTTACCGTTCTCTGAATATTCATTATATAGACTGTCTTTACCGGAAATAAAGGGCGTCCCAAATGCAACTGCCGCGTCATAACAGCCTTCGGCACATCTGACTAAACCGCCTAAACGATCCGGCTTATCCGGATTGCCCCAGCAAAAATTATCCAAGAGCGCCACTTCTTCAAGGCCTCCACCGACGGCGATAATCTGACGGATCGCCTCATCAATACAGGAAGCCGCCATCCAATAAGGATCAATCATTCCGAAACGGATATTAATCCCGTTGGAAACCGCAATCCCCTTATGTGATGATAACCGGGGGCGTAAAACGGCCGCATCTGACGGCCCATCGCAGGCAACCCCAACCAATGGTTTAATGACGCTTGTGCCTTGCACTTCATGGTCGTAAACACGGATAATGCTTTCTTTGGATGCCACATTATAATGCGCCAATGCCGCGCATAGTTCCTGAGTCAGGTCCTTGGAGGAGGGTAAAACTTCTTTCACTAATTTTGCCGGTTCATAGACCGCTTCCTTGGTAATCTTAGGAATCCCGTCATGAACAAAACTTAAACCAAGATCGCAGACTTGGGTGCCATGGAAAAATAACTGCAGCCGGCCGCCGTCAAACTCACCTAATACCGCCGCTTCCACATTTTCATCCGCAAAGAATTTAAGCAATTTATTAATATTACGCTTAGGCACGGACATCACCATGCGCTCTTGTGATTCAGAAATCCAAATCTCATGGTACTTTAGCCCCTGATATTTTAACGGCGCCCTGTCTAAATGCACCCTCGCCCCTGTTTCCGCGCCCATTTCACCGACGGCAGATGAAAAACCTCCTGCCCCGCAATCAGTAATCGCCGTATACAAATTTGCATCACGCGCTTTAAGCAAGGCATCGGCAACCTTCTTTTCTTCAATAGGATTTCCAATCTGCACCGCGCCTGAGGACACTGTTTCAGATTCACTGGTCAATTCACCTGAAGAAAAGGTTGCCCCATGAATCCCGTCACGGCCTGTCCGGCCTCCAACAGCGACGATTAAATCGCCCTTATTAACCTTTTTAAATTCTTTACCCTTAGGGATCAGCCCGACATTCCCGCAAAAGACCAGCGGATTGCCCACAAAACGACGGTCAAATACGACCGCGCCATTGACAGTTGGGATACCCATCTTATTGCCGTAATCACGCACCCCCGACACAACACCTTTCATCACGCGTTTTGGGTGAAGGGTGCCGACGGGAAGGTCATCAAATGACATGTCCGGCGGGGCAAAACAAAAAATATCGGTATTACATAAGGGCTTGGCCGCCATGCCGGTACCCAAGGTATCGCGGATGACACCGCCGACACCGGTATTGGCGCCGCCGAATGGCTCTAACGCTGAGGGATGATTATGTGTTTCCACCTTGAAGCAAACATGGTACTCCTCATCAAAAGCAATAATACCGGCATTATCGTGAAAAACAGAAATGCACCATTTCTTCTTGAGCTCATGCGTTGCTTTGGCAATGGTGCTTTTAAGCAAACTATTAATAATCTTAGTTTTTGAGCGGCCTTGGGCTTTTTCAGTATAACGAATAATGCCGCGGAAGGTCTTATGATGGCAATGCTCGCTCCACGTTTGGGCAATGGTCTCTAATTCAACATCGGTTGGATTGCGGCCTTCCTCTTTAAAATAAGCTTGGATGGCCTTCATTTCATTAAGGTTTAAATACAATTGCCCCCGCTGGCTTATGTCGGCCAATTTTCCATCGTCGGCATTAATCAAATCAACCGTCAATAACTCGAATTTCGGCTCAACCCCACTGCCTAAGCTTAAGCTTTTAAATGACTGGGCAGAATCACTGACCGCGTGCTGGATTAATTTATTCATCAATACGCGCGCAGTGATGATTTCAATCTGGGCTGGAGTCAACTTCCCGTACAAATGAAATTGTTTGGCGGTACGCACGGCGTCAACGGAGGCAATGCCTAAATCACAAATGCCTTTAATCGTCGAGGCTTCGATGGGGTCCATCACACCGGGATTATAGGCAATCTCTACAATATGATGGTTAGAAGAAACGGCAGTATGGTGCGGCTTATCAAAAATTTTATATTCTTCGACGATGGAATCAACTAACAGTTCTTTGCAGATTGTTTCAACATGGGCGCGCTTGATATCCCCTTCTAAAAGGTACACCGACACAACCCGCACATCGCTCAACACTGCGATTTTCAGATCAGCAATATCGGATTGAACGCTTTTCCCAAATGAATCGGAGATACCTTCTTGAGTCCTGACTTCAACACGCCAAATCATCCCAATTATCCTTGCGATACGCGACGTAAGACTTCTCTGTAGGCCCCTTCAATATTACCTAAATCCCTGCGGAAACGGTCCTTGTCAAGCTTATTGCCTGTCCCAACTTCCCATAGACGGCAGGTATCCGGGGAGATTTCATCCGCCAAGATAATATCACCATTATGGCGGCCGAACTCTAATTTAAAATCAATCAATTCAATGCCTAAATTAAGGAAAAACTGTGCTAATGCCTTATTAATCGTTAATGCCATCGTTGAAATCTTTTTAACTTCAGCATCAGTGGCAATATTAAGCGCCCGGATGTGGTATTCATTGATCAACGGGTCGCCTAATTCATCTTTTTTATAGCAAAACTCTAAGACAGGACAGGCTAACTGCAAGCCTTCAACCATGCCTAACAGCCGGCACATGGAACCAGCGGCACGGTTGCGGACAATAACCTCGACAGGAACAATCTCAACTTTCTTAACCAGCATCTCACGCTCAGATAATAATTTCACAAAATGAGTCGTGACGCCTTGCTTGCCCAAATATTCAAAGATCTTCGCGGCAATCGCATTATTCATCACACCTTTTTGGTCAATCGTCCCTTTTTTCTGGGCGTTAAATGCCGTCGCGTCATCCTTAAAATATTGGATAAGAAGGCCGGGATCCTCGGTGGTATAAAGAATCTTGGCCTTTCCTTCATAAATCTTATCGTGCTTTTCCATATCACCCTGTCATGCCCGAATGCTTCTGTCGGGCATCTAGTTCATTAATGTTCTAGATCCCCGACAACAACATTCGGGGATAACCTACGTCGTAGGTCACTTAATCCCCGCCCTCTTAAAAATACGGTCACGGTGACGGATATAATATTTAATATCGAAGCAGGCATCAATCTCATTCTTCGATAAATACTTACGGACACGGCGGTCACGGTTTAACACATCCTTAAAATCAGAATTCTCCTGCCATACCTGCATGGCGCAGGATTGGATGATTTCATAAGCCGCGTCGCGGGTTAAGCCTTTTTTCATTAATTCAAGCAGGGCGCGTTGAGAGTAAATCAAACCCTTGGTCTTGGCTAGTGAGGCAATCATATTTTTCGGATAGACCAGCAAACCTTCGACGATGGGGATAAATTTATTGAGCATGTAATTAAGCGCAATCGTTGAATCCGGCAGGATCACACGTTCCGCCGAGGAATGGCTGATATCACGTTCATGCCACAAATTAATATTCTCAAAAGCGACAATTGAATTCGCGCGCAGGATACGGGAAAGGCCGCAGATGCGTTCGCAGGTGACAGGATTTCTCTTATGCGGCATCGCCGAGGAGCCGATCTGGCCCTTAAAGAACGGTTCTTCAACTTCCAGGATTTCTGTTTTCTGCAAGGCGCGGATTTCAGTAGCAAATTTTTCTAAGGAAGAACCGATCAATGCTAACACCGCGACGAAATACGCGTGGTGGTCACGCTGGATAATTTGAGTAGCGGCATTAGCCGGCTTTAAGCCTAATTGCTCGCAGACAAATTCTTCGACGGTTGGATCAACGTTCGCGTAAGTACCGACGGCGCCGGAGAGCTTACCGATGCGCATGCTTTCACGGGCATGTTCAATGCGCTCGAGATTGCGGTTCATTTCATCATACCAAATGGCCATTTTCAATCCGAAGGTGGTTGGTTCAGCGTGGACTCCGTGGGTACGGGCAATACAGGCGGTATCTTTATATTTCTTGGCTTTTTCTTTTAGCACAACAAGCAATTTCTTGATGTCTGCGATAATCAAATCTGATTCATCAAAGGCCGGATGTCCTTGCCTCAGAGGCTCTTTTGCA
>CAZCHB010000038.1:0-2952 GCA_964498235.1 uncultured Planctomycetales bacterium | reverse complement strand
ATAATCAAATCTGATGCCTCAACGCACTGCACGGACAAAGAGGTATCTAATAAATCAGAAGAGGTTAAACCCATGTGAAGGTATTGTGCTTCCGGACCTAAGCCTTGGCCGACATTCTGGATAAAAGCAACTACATCGTGCTTGGTGCGTTCTTCGATGCGGCGGACTTCTTCAATATCGAATCGCGCGTTCTTTTTGATCTTTTCCATGGCTTGCTTAGGAATAACGCCTAATTTGGTCATGGCTTCACAGGCCAACACTTCGATTTTAAGCATAATTTCCATTTTATGCTCATCGGACCAAATCCGGGTCATCTTGGACAGCGAATAACGATCAATCATGTCTTCTCCTTTTATGCTATTACATACACCGTTAAAGATGCCAGCCTTCAATGCTGACTGAGCTATGTTAAATAACCTTAAGAGTTTATGAATTTTTCAAGAAGGCGTAAAGCGGGGCTACTATACCAGATAAAAATAATAAGGTCAATTCAAAAAACTGTTTAGAATAGAAAAAACTTCATAAAGCGTTCATTATAAATAACTTAGGATTCTAGTTTTTATTCTCTTCTACGGCTTCCGGGAACTTCTCTTGAAAATACTGTCCGCTGACCTCTATGCTTTCACGCATAATGACCGGAATCCCCTCGACTAATTTACGGCCGGCCGGAGAAGAATAGAACGTGATGAAATTATTCAAATCCTGCTCACTAAACTGTTTATCATAAATCGGCAGGAGCCGTTCGATGATTTCGTCGACCTTAATGCCTTCCTTGATCTTGGCTGTTTGGGGATTATCCGCAGGCAGGCTTTTGACCATCGCATCCAAATTCTGGGTCATGGCCGCTCTAGTACCGAAGACCTCAATAAACTTTAAGATTAAATCCCTCTTACTGCCAGAGGCGCTGGAACCAATCGCCGCGGCAGATGCCGTTGTTTTTGTTGCTGCTTTAACCGCGGCCATGGGTACACCGTCAATGTCGGCGACTTCATCAGCGTAATAGGTCATGGGAATGCCGCCGGAATCTATCTTGACGCTCTTATCCGAACGCTCAAGAATCTTACCGTTGATCGATTTACCATTTTTCAGATTTACTGTTTCGGCAAAGACAGGCACTGCTAAAGCTAATAGTAACATCAAGGAGAGTAGTGTTTTCATAACTGCTATTTTAGTCGAAAGCTATTATTTGGAAAGAAGAATTTTATTTATTAAATCCCCTGCGGGCCTGATATCAAGAATAACAGGGCTTAGGCCATCAATATGACTTAGCTGGGCGCTATCCTGCTTATCCCATGATAATGAAATCCCATTAGAATCACGCTTAACCTGCAAATTCAAATGAACAGAATTTAAATCAATCCCGCCTAAATCATCGCGGCCAACCATTGCCGCTCTAGCTGGCGACAAACGCGCAATAAAACGTTCATCGAAATGCACATTATACTTTGTCTCCATCAATTTTATTAATTCCGGAATTTCTTTACGTGTTAATCTCGGCTGATTAGCAGGCCGCGTCAAATGATACTGAAACCATCGCTCCACATCGTTATCTTCAATTCTTTTCCCTCTCAAATTACTTAAAATATCTTTAAATTTATTTTCTAAATCAGTTTCTGCTTCAACAGGATTCTCTTCTTCCAAAGAGTACGCCCGTCCATAATTCACCCCTGCTTTTGTTAGGGCACTAGCCGCTAAGAAAATTGGAATTATCAGGCGTTCTCCCTGCTCTTTCTTAAATTCTAAAATAATTACAGGGGTATTCTTATTTACGCCTTTAGGATATTTTCTATTAAACCATGCAACAATCTCTTGTTTTAATCGTTGATCATTAACGCGGTTTAATCTCTCCCGATGATCCCGGACAATATTCGACACGTCTTCTTTAGAAATAGTCATTGACGTATTTTCTGGGCTTGCCTCCTTAAATTTCTTAAGCAATGCGGGAACACTGGTATTTATGTGCTGGCGATAATTCGGCTCGTACCAGACTTTAAAAGCTTGCCGGTCCTCTTCCTTTTTGTTAGGTTCCTGCGCTGCCAAACCCAGATTACGCATGACTTCGAAAGCCTTCACCCTATTTATTACCCCTCCCTGTAAAACATACTCATTAAAGAGGCTTTCTCGGGATTGCGTTATCCTTCCTGAAGGATACCTTTGCTTAATCCATCTAATAAATTCATCTGATTTTCTACCAGCTTCTGCGGCCCGCTTCAAATTTGCTGAACTGACTGCCCTCATTGCTCGATCTTTAAATCTAATCTTATTCACAAGAATTGTATGCCTATACTCTTTATCTTCTACTTGAAACGACACTACCTTTCCTTGCGCTCTTGATATACCAACAACTTCTCCCATGACAGTTACAATCTCATCCGAGCCTTTTAACTCATAAGTCACTGAAATTTTCTCTCCTAATGAAACCCATGGCAACAACAATGCTTCACTAAGCACAAGAACTTGGTTTCTAGATGAATTCATGGCAGGGCTAGCAAAACGCTCAAGCCCGCCTCCTGAACCATGAAGCAAAATGGTTGCTACATCAACAGATGGAGCCTCTCCATGCAGCTCCAAAACGGCAGGATGATTTTTAAACAGGTTTAAATTATCTGTAACCTGCATCGCTTCATCGAGACTATTTACAAATCCGCCCGCAAAATATTTCATCGTAACGGATTGACCACTGGGAAGTTCAGTTTCCTTAATGTAATTAAAGGCGCCCTTTTTGAGAGTGGTTAAGTAGTTTTGATAAATAACATTTATGTCATCCCCGAGTGTCTGAATCGGGGATCCATTTTTAAAAGAACTATATCCAACACCTTTAATCTTAGCCTTATCGGCATAGATTTTTGCAAGCAGGGAATCTTTTAATGCCTTCTTGTACCATGTTGCCAAGACCATACCGCTCACAATTTGACGGAGTTGGGCGAAGTTTTGGCCTTGATTGACTTCGCG
>CAZCHB010000037.1:3527-13362 GCA_964498235.1 uncultured Planctomycetales bacterium | reverse complement strand
ATTACCAGATACTTGGGAAACCTGAGCGAAGACATGCTTAAGGTTAGGATAACGTCGCATTACTTTCGCCATCGTTTTTGCACCGAGTGCGGTAAACGAAACTTACCTTTAATTGATGTCATGGCAATATCCGGCATCAAGGACGTGGGGATTTTAACAAAGTATTACAGCCATAGCACCAATGAAGGACAAGCTAAGGTTCTTGATAGTACAAGGTTGGTATGATATGTTAAACGAAACATTTTGGAGGTTTGGTGGTGAAACTGGTGGTGAAAAGGGCATTTTCATATATGAATCCATCCGATTCTCACCCTCTCCGCCATTTTATTAAGAAAATGTAATGCGTTTTGCTTAATGAAGCTTATCAGATTCCCCCAATCTGATTATAAAGTAAATGAGAAAAAAAGTCATTTAAATCAAAAAGCATTAGTAGGACTTAGGTGTTTCCCAATAAATTTAATATTTCATTCCCAAAGGCGGCAAGAAAAGAAGGCCTTTAGAAATTTCTTAAGTAAGGAATAGTTGAAATATTGTTAATGCTTACGATTTTAAGTTGGTAATGCTAGAATAAAGCATGATTAAGATCTCCAACATATTCCCCTGCGACACAACCACCACGCGTAAACTCCCGTTATATTTATCGCGCATTAAGGCGGGCTTTCCTTCTCCGGCGGAAGATTATTTGGATAGAAAGCTTGATTTAAATGAATTTCTAATTAAGCATCCGGCTGCGACGTTTTTTGTGAAGGTTAAAGGAGATTCAATGACGGGGGCGGGCATCCACAGCGGAGATATCTTGATCGTCGATCGTTCTATAGAAGCAAAAGACGGGAAGATAGTGGTGGCTATTCTTAATGGAGAGTTTACGGTTAAACGGTTTCAACAGCAAAAAAATAAGATTTCTTTAGTGGCAGAAAATCAGCAATATAAGCCGATCGACATAACTCCGGGCACGGATTTTGAAGTGTGGGGAGTTGTCGTGCATGTGATCCATTCCGTATAATATGACACAATTATTTGCCTTAGTTGACTGTAACAATTTCTTTGCCTCTTGCGAACGGATATTTAATCCAAAGTTAAGAGGGAAACCCGTCGTTGTTTTGTCAAATAATGATGGGTGCGTTATTGCCCGTTCCAATGAAGCTAAAGCGGCAGGCATCCGCATGGGAGAACCTTACTTTAAATGCCAACAGCTTATTGCTTCTCATGATGTTCACGTTTATTCAGCTAATTTTGTTCTCTATGGTGATATTTCAAACCGTGTGATGAGCACCCTTGCCCAATATACGCCTGAAATGGAAGTGTATTCTATCGACGAAGCATTCTTATCTTTGGATGGCTTATGTGAAAACCCCTATGATTATGTTAAGTCAATCAGGGAGCAGGTCAAGCGTAATACCGGCATGCCGGTTTCTGTCGGTGTGTCATTAACGAAGACGCTGGCTAAGGTGGCAAATCATGCAGCTAAGAAACATAGTCAAGAAGGTGTCTTTTGTTTGGCAGATGAAAATGAAATTGACCAATGGCTTGAAAAGACAGATGTGGGGGATGTTTGGGGCATTGGCCGTCAAAAATCAGAATTTTTAAAAAGACACGGGATAGAAAACGCGCTTCAGCTTAAAAACGCTCCGGATTCTTTTATTAAACAATACCTGACGGTGGTGTCCTTAAAGACGGTGTGGGAATTAAGAGGCATTCCTTGTTTGGATTTGGAAGAAACAGTGCCGGATAAGAAAGCGATCACAACTTCCCGGACATTTGGGCGGGAAGTCAGTACCTTAGAAGAGCTCACGGAAGCGGCGGCCGCCTATATTGGGTTGGCGGCAGAGAAACTCCGTAGTCAGGATTCGGTGTGCGGGCATCTGCAGGTTTACGCGATGACAAATCGTTTTAAAGGGCAGTTTTACGCTAATTCAGCGGGCATTGATGTAACGCCGCCGACGGCGCATACGCCAACATTGATTACGGCGGCTTCAAAGTTAGTCAAAGAAATTTACCGGTCTGGGCATAGTTATAAAAAGGCTGGTGTCATTCTTTCTCATTTGCAAATGGAATCAAAAACTCAAGGGTTTTTATTCGAGGAAATATACCATAACAGCCGTAAACAGCGGTTGATGAAAACCATGGACAGGGTTAATGAAAAAGCAGGTAGCGCTAGGATATTTATGGCCGCTGAGGGAATAAAACAGCCCTGGTACATGAACCAATCCCATAAATCAAAACGTTTCACCACCAGCTGGCGCGATTTGCTTGAGATTGATATAGGAATTTGATTTCCTGAAATAGCCAACTTATGTATAATCACATATCAGTTAATAATAAAAAAAGGGAGAATTAATGTTAAAGAGAATCTTTTGTTGTTTTATTCTAAGTATTGTAGTGGCTACCATATTCGTTGACACAGCCACTTATGCCGCTGTCCCAATCAATACTGTGAAAGGCTGGTCGGATTCTCCGGCTATATCGCGGGATGGGAAGAGGCTTTATTTTATGTACTCGCGGTATAATTTCGGGTCTTTCATTAAAAGCGGCTTTAAGGAATCCCCAACGTCTCCCACTGGGCCTGACCGCATTGGCCTTAAGAAACATGATAATGCCTGGGGTGAAAGTGATACATACATGGCTGTAAAAAATCCAGACGGCACATGGAAAGAGGCTGTGGCTTTAGGTTTTAATGGTGCTTATGGGGATGCCTGCGGCATGGAATTTAATGACGGTAATTCTTTTGTTTGGTTGCAAGGTAACGAAAAGGGCAATGACATCGTGATATCCCATAAGGGATCCGACGGTAAGTGGTCTAAGCCTGTTAGTGTGGGGCCCAAGATTAATCTTAAGGGGTCAACGACAGATAATCCTTATATTTCTCCCGATGGGAATTTATTATGGTTTACTTCTGACCGCTCAGGCGGCATGGGTGGTAAAGATATCTGGTTCTCCCAAAATATTGATGGAACTTGGTCGGATCCTATTAATCTTGGTGCTCCTTATAATACGGACGGAGATGAAGATCAAATATGGATCTCACCTGTTGGCCTTGATGTTTATTGGAACGGCCCGAAGGGTATGATGCATTGTGTTTCTGATGGGGCAACCTGCAAAGAAGCAGAAGTGGTCAGTATCCCAGGTTGTCCTATTGCTGCGGAAGCTTCTGTCACAGATGACGGTAATCTGATGTATTTTGCCTGCGCAGATACTAAAGACTATAATGTTAAGATTATGTATTCTCAGAAACAGACTAATGGGACTTGGGGCAGGGCAACACCTGTCGATTAAACCATATTGATGGGCGCCATACGAAAGATAGGTGATACTTACTATGTTGAATTCTATGCCCGCGGGTTGATGTATTCTCAGCCTGCGGGTTTTAGTTTAGAGACGGCAGAAAGACTGTTAAAAGAAATAGAGGATAAAATTGCCGGCGGAGAAGCATTAACTGTTGAACGATATATTGATTTACCTGTTTTTTTTGAACAATTTTTAAATAGTATTTCTTCAGAGTTTTCTGTTAAAACAATCTGCCGTTTTAGGGATCTTATCGTGCATTTTATCGGTTTTCTTAAATCAGCCTATCCTCATATCACACGCCTTTCAGAAATTACGCCTAGCGTTTGTGAGTCCTATAAGAAATATCTTTCTAAGTCTTATAAGCCAGCGTTGGTTAATTTTAGTATTTTATTGTTAAGAGAAGTAATGGAGTACGGCATTAAAATAGGTTTTATAAATGACAATCCCACTGTACATGTGAAATTATTGCCATGGGGTGTCAAGAAGGTGAAGCTGACGGTAAGGTATAATCAGATTAAAGATTTATTTGCTAAAGGGATTGATTTTGGCAGGGTTTATAAAATAAGCCGTTTAACTGATATCGCTCAAATGCTCTATTATAGTAATTTGATTCCCAGAAGTCGGGAAGATATGTATAATTAACATTTTATTGTAAATATATTAATGTTTTAGCTAATGGAGAGGGGGCAAACTTTTCTTGGGAATTTCGTTGAAGTTTGCACAACTCTCTCCATTGTTCTAATGTATTTGATATAGTAAGTTTATGGAAATGGAGAGGTGGCAGAGTGGTCGAATGCGGCGGTCTCGAAAACCGTTATCCAGGGTAACTTGGATCCAGGGTTCAAATCCCTGCCTCTCCGCCATTCTTCCATGATAAAAGTTCTAAACCCGAAGGGAGAACTTTTATCCGTTCTAGAAAAGAATGGCGAGATGTACTTTAAGGCCAACAGAATAAGGGAAAATATGATTTCAAAATCTAAAGCAATTGTTATTGCCTTACTTGTTATTTTTGGGACTATTGGTGGGTGGCTTGTCTATAAAACAAAGGCACGAAATAATTATCAGTCGCAGGTCGTGCTGGCTAAGGAATTAAATAAAGCCATGAATACGATGATGAGTGATTTTCGCCATGCAAAAGCATCTTCTGTTGAGGGAGTGCCTATTGATGGTCAATGGTATCATGAAGTCTCTTTTAAAACCATTCAAGAAGGGCAAATTTCTTATGAGTTGTCAGGTCAGAATAATGATCAGTTAAAAAGGATTAATAATGGAGAAGCAAAATTAGTTGCGCTTCATATGGAGAATTTAAATTTACGCCGCATGCCGGGCGATAACGCGGTGCTGGAAGTTCAGATTCAGGCACGCAATAATGCACAATTAACGTCAAATTTTAAAATTCGGCTTTTAGAATAAGATGAATATACAAGACGCGTGGGGCAAGGCCCTTAAAGAAACTGAAATTGTGCGTTCAAGGATCATGGGCCTGCAAACCTTTGGCGATACGCATGTCCCGTATATATTGTTATCAGCATCATCTATTAATCCCGGTGATACGGTTGTGCGTTTTGGTGAGGTATTGGTTGATAAGCCGGCACTGATCTTACCGCCTAATATTCCGCAGTTTGAAGGTTTTTCATTTGAAGATATTAATGCCAATGAAGATTCGTTAATCAATTTTCTGTTGGTGCGCGGCGTATCCTTGCCGTCACTAAAGTATAATAATAAGACAAGCTCATTAGAGGTTTTTGAAGGCAAGCTGGATGAGGCAATTAAGCATTACGGAAATCGGCTTGCGCGTGAGGAAAATACATCAACCGGTTTAGTGATCGCGCCTGAGGATGTGTGGCAGTTCTCCCTGTTAATTTTTATTTGTTCACAGATCGCTAGAAATTCAGCGTCAGATCTTAGAAAAATATTAGATGATTTCCGCCGAAAGAATACCTAATATGCACGACCTGCGTTTATTTATCTTAAGTGCTCTTGTGCTGATTTCCCCGCCCGTCTTTGCCCAAGAATCAATTGAGAAGTATGTCTTAGATAATGGGTTAACGGTGATTATCCAGCCGCTTCAAAGCAGTCAGGCGGTTTCAATATACGCTTTAGTTAAGGCTGGATCATCGACGGAAGGAGAATTCTTGGGTAAGGGAATCTCGCATTTCGTTGAGCATATGTTATTTAAAGGAACAGTCAAACGTAAGGTTGGCGAAATTCCCAAAGAAGTTAAATCAATAGGCGGGCGCATTAATGCCTGGACAGATTTAGATAGCACCATGTATACCTTAGATGTTCCTAAGAATGAGTTTATAAAAGGGTTGGATATTATTAGCGATATGCTGATGAATTCTGCGTTCGATCCCGTGCAGGTGGAAAAAGAGCGTGAAGTGATACATGGTGAGATGCGTTTATACAAAGACCGCCCAGAGCGGCGTTTAAGTGCGAATGTTTTTCGTAATGTTTATATTCGTCATCCGTATCGTCATCCAACCATTGGTTATGAGCCGTTATTTGATAGTATAACCCGTGATGAACTTTATAATTATTATCGCGCTAAGTATATTCCTAATAATATCGTTCTTTCAATTGCGGGTCCTGTAGATCCCGTATTAATACGTCCGTTAATTCAAAAAGCATTTGAAGGTTTTAAGCAGCGGCCTTATCCTTTGCGTAATCTGGACGCTGAACAACCACAAATGTCTCCCCGCTATTATGAAGAATACTATCAAACACCTCTTTTTCGTTTTTCGTTGGCGTATCCGTCTGTTGCCTTAGCGGATCCGGATATGTATGCTTTAGATGTTTTGGCGATGGCGATTTCTAATGGAGAGAGTTCAAGGTTGTATAAGGATGTCTATAAAAAAAGAAAACTGGTTAAATCAATAACAGCTTCAAATTATACTCCAGCTGATAAGGGTATTTTTGAGATCGAAGGTGTTATGGATCAGGATAATTTAGACCCGCTTATTAAAGCGGTCAAATTCAATCTTGAGGATATTAAGCGGCGAGGATTGACTGCGGATGAGTTAGCTAAAATAAAACGTCAGGTGTATGCCCAATTTGTTTATTCCCGTCAGACATCTTCAAACCTGGCCAGCCGTGCGGCGCTGGATGAAGCCTTTACTGGAGATGTGCAATTCTACCAATACTATTCCAAAGCAGTGAAACAGGTATCCAATGAAGATATTAAACGTGTTGCGCAAAAATATTTTGTTGATTCCGCTTTATCCGTGACAGTTTTAAAACCATTGGAATCTAAACCGGTTGAGAAAGAAAAGAGCAAGAATAATCTTACTCTTATGCAAAGAATTATTTTAGATAATGGCTTAACTGTTTTGTTAAAAGAAGATAAGTCTGTTGGTGTGTCGTCGGTATTGATGTTGTTAAAAGGAGGGGTTAATCAAGAGACAGCCTTGCAAAACGGGATTTCGCAATTATTAGCGCAGGCATGGACACGAGGTAATAAAAATAAATCCGAAGAACAATTGTTAAAAGAAATGGAATTAAGAGGTGTATCTATCAATGCTTTCGCGGGGAGAAACTCTTGGGGGATGACGGTTAATTCTTTGTCGGAAGATCTGCCTTTTGCGATAGATACATTAACAGACACCATTCAACTGCCGGCTTTTAAGGATGATATACTTGCTGAAGAAAAGGATAAGATGTATACCGCTATTGATGCGCGGGAAGATGATGTAAAAGGGCTGACACTTAAGAAATTATTAGAAACCTTGTTTAAGGAACACCCAGCCAGGCTTGATCAGAATGGCAGTAAGGAAACACTAAAAGACATTAATTCAGCAATAATAAGCCAGCATTACCGTCGTTTTATGACCCCTGATAATATGGTTATAGCAGTTGCGGGTAATTTTAATTCCACACAAGTGTTAAATCAGATTAAGAAAAGATTTTCCTCGTTAGCAAAAAGCAATGTAGTGCTAAAAAAGTTCACGGAAGCGCCGCCCTCTGTCATGCGGGTGCAAGAGATCAAGGTTCCTAAGCAACAGGCTGTTGTTGCTTTTTCATTTCAAGCTCCTGTGATGGGGGACAAGGATCGTTACGCAATGGAGCATATCAGTACCATTTTAGGATCTGGATTGGGAGGAAGGCTTTTTGTGAAAATAAGGGATGAGCTGGGTAAGGCATATACAGTTGGGGCGTGGTATACTCCGTATAGCGATATGGGGACCTTTACGCTTTTTGTCTTGACCACCAATGATAAAATTGATACTGTCAAAGACATCTTTATCAGGGAGTTGTCAGACCTACAAGCTAATATAGTGACGGATCAAGAATTTAAAGACGCGAAAGCTTTTTTAAAAGGTTCTTTTAATATGAGTCTAAGTACATCTTCAGCGATTGCCTATACGGCCGCTATTGATGAATTATTTGGATTGGGTTTTCAATATTATGAAAAGCATGATGCGTTAATTGATGCTGTTACTAAAGATGATATTAGGCGGGTGGCAGTCAAATATTTGGATATCAGTAAGTCTGCTATTGTGATGACCAGGGGAGAAGCGCTTAAGCAATGATGAATAATGAATTTATTGAGATAGAGAATCTCATCCTGCCTAAATTACGCGGTAAATTATTACTTCTGCATACGAATGAAGAGCGTGCATTGATGACTGCCGTAGCCTTAGATGAAGTCTTACTAGAGAATGAAAATATTCGCCAAAGTTTTACCTCCAATCACGATAAAAATCATTTTATCCAACAGTTTCTCTCCTACGGCATTATTGAAGAGCTTTTATGCGATGCTGATGTTGAAGACATTATTATTAATTCCCTAAAGCCGATTTATATCCACCATTCCCAAAAAGGTTTTATTGAAACAAATAAACGTTTTACAAGCCACCAAGAACTTAATCTTTTTATCCAGAAATTAATTGTTTTCTCAGGTCGTTCTAGCTATCACAAGATTGCAAATATTGAATTAGCGAATTTAGCCGGCCGGGTCAATATTATCGATTCACCGTTAGGTCCGCAGTTAACCATTACCAAGGCTAAGGTTGATCCAATTAGTATTATTGATTTGATTAAGCGCGGCAGTTTAAGTTATGAAGTCGCAGGACAGTTATGGTTATATTTAGAGGGGTTATCAGTGCGCCCAGCAAATATTATTCTAGCTGGCGGCCCGGGGACGGGGAAAACCACTCTTTTAAACGCCCTGTTAAGTTTTATTCCAACTAAAGATCGTTTGGTTGTGATTGAAGACACGTTAGAATTAAATACTTTTTTAGAAGACAGCTGTTCTCGTTTAGAGACAGATGATGAGCTGACCCTGTCAGATCTGGTTAAGAATAGTTTACGCATGCGCCCGGAGCGCGTGATTGTCGGTGAGGTAAGAGGGGCTGAGGCAAGGGACATGATTACCGCGGTCAATATTGGAAAATACTGCATGGGAACCATCCATGCGTTAACCGCCCGTGAAGCGATTATGCGCCTGCACAATGAGCCGATGAATGTTCCTGATGCCTTGATTAACTTGATTGACGTCTTTATTGTATTAAAGCGTTATCATGTTGATGGTAAGATATTCCGTGTTATCGACGAGATTTCTGAAACAAGCGGTATGGAAAATATGAAAATTTTGCTTTCACAGGTTTTTAAGTATAATTATGAGCAAAAGCGTGTTATGCCCGTTAGTCCCAGCACCGTGTATCGGGATCGTTTAGCTCATGAAGCTGGTGTTGATCCAAGGGAGGTCATTAATGAAACGTGGATCAGGGCAGTGGTTTTAAAGACACTGGCTGAGAAGGGTATTTCAACGATTAAAGAGGTCTCTACTTTTTGCCGTTTTTACAGTGAGAATCCTAAAGAAGCAATGTTAAAAATCGGCTTAGATCGTGAGCGCATGCTCAAAGAACTAAAAGCGCGTTAATTGATAAGCTAAAATATCGAGAGGAAAACAGTGAAAAAGATACTGATCGTTTTCTTTCTTTTTTCAAGTGTATGTTTCGCAGATTCTTCCTTAAATCTTCCTCGTCCAGGCACCCTACTGGAATTATCCAGCCCAGTAAATCCAATCATCTTAAAAGGCCTTAAAATTGATCCAAAAGATCCATTTCGTTTTAATTTTGTTTTAAATGATGGTGGCAAGGCATCGTCCCAATCAAAATTAAAAGAAGAAGGCATGCGTCAGGTGAGTTATTTCTTAGCGGCCTTAACGTTTAAGCCCGGTGATCTATGGGTAAATCTTTCGCCGTATGAGAAAGACCGCATCATTGCCAAGGATCTCGAAAAAACAGCGTTGGGAAGAGATCTTTTAGTCCAAGATTATATCCTTAAACAACTAGCGTCTTCGTTAACGCATCCAAATGGGGCATATGGAAAATTATTTTGGAAGAAGGTATATGAAACCGCTGGTCAACACAACGTAAAGAATATACCGTTGAATACATTTAATAAGATTTGGATCACTCCGGATTTTGCGCAAGTCTTTTCGAAGGGCAGTACAGTGGTGGTGACAAAGATGCATCTTAAGGTGATGGTCGAAGAGGATTATTTAGCTTCCATTAAAAATATTCGAACAAGGACGGGTGTAGCCGCT
>CAZCHB010000037.1:0-3517 GCA_964498235.1 uncultured Planctomycetales bacterium | reverse complement strand
CCTCTCATTGAAAAAGAAGTCAAGAATGTGGAACATTTTCAGCTGCTACGTCAAATAATGAATGCGGCCATATTGGCTGAATGGTATAAACGTCATCTGAAAGAAACGCTCATTGCTAAAGAATATATTAATAAATCAAAAGTGGCAGGCATTGACGATGCTGACGTATCAAATAAAGAAGCTCTTTATGAGCAATATTTAAAAGCGTATAAGCAAGGCGTTTATAATTTAATCAAAGATGAAAATCAAGGGGCAAGTCATGAGGTTTTGCCAAGGAAATATTTTGCCGGCGGAGTTAATGTTGATTTGGCGATGATGGATGAAGGAGCGGATGCGCCGCCGGGTTTTGAAGAAGGCGATTATTCGTTAAGAGTTATTGCAGAAAATCAGGTGGTAACGCCTAAAAATCCATATTTATTGGACATGATCCATCGTCTTGAGGCGTTAAGGGTAAGCCGGCCAGAGATATCTCTGACCATTGATTATTTGTTAAGTAATTCTCGCCGTATTACTAAAGGATGGGAAGATATTAATGGCAATTCTTTTTATCACGTCCGTTATGCGCAAAGTGATGCTTTAGGTACGCCTAAAGGCGGTATTCGCTATGTAACCGCGAAAGATTTAAATAAAGATGAACATTTTACTCATATTTTCAATGAATTCCTATTAACAGATCCAAATGAACAAGCAGTAAAACAGTTTATTGAAAAATGGATTGATGAAGAGACTAAGGCCTTGGCGTTGGCGATGACATTAAAGACAGCAGGAACGGGATTGAAATTAGGTGGTGCTAAGGCCACGGTTTTTATTGGTAATATTGTTAAAGTTGATGGAAAATGGGCCATCCGGGATTGGAATTGGGACGGACGTAAATATTTGATTGCCCGACTTCATGCGCGTCGATTAACAAAAGCAGCGGCGGTAGGCATCAGCATTGATAGTCCTGCTCCTGATATGCGGACTAATCCAAAAATGTTAGAAGTTTATAATGACGAATATCTAAGGGTTTTAACAGAGGCTGGCCCCCAGTCTTTTGGGCCAGAGCATGTTGAGTTATACCGTCGTTTAAAACGAGAATTAATACGCATTCAACAGTTAGAGGCGCGGGGTGTTAATAATTTGTATCGGGATAGATTTCCAAATAGAGAACAAACACCATTTCTTAAGGTGACCTATGATTATTGGAATAAAGGAAAAAATACCAAAAATGTTCCTTGGCTTGGGGTGTTTACTGGAAAATCAGTTCAGTCTGGAGGAGCCCCTGGTCGTACAGCGGCAACAGGCCGCGGTGTTATTAAAGTTCTGAAAACGTATTATGAGGTAAACAAAGAGGATTATAGGAGTAAAACAATATCCATTCAGGCATTTGGTAATGTGGGTAGATATTCTGCCTTATACGCGGCTCAAGCAGGATTTAAAGTAGAAATTATAAGTGATAATGGTATCGTTTTAAGGAATGCTAATGGTTGGAGTGCAGAGGCTTTACAAGGCATTATTAGTTATTTAGAATCTACGCGTAATGCGACATTGCGTTTTGCTTGGGAATCTGGGCGGATTTTAAGGGAAGGAGTAGACGCGTTTTTATCTGATGAAAGCCTTAAAGGTAATGATAAGATTAATGATAGCAAGAGGCTTTTTGATTTAGTCATGTATGCTGACGTTGATGTTTTAATTCCAGCATTTAAAGAAGATGTCATTGAAGAAGAACAAGCCCCTTTAATTAAAGCTAAATTAATTATTGAAGCCGCGAATGGTCCTGTAACGCCGGAAGCTAAAAGTATTTTATTAGAAAGAGGGATTGAGGTTATTCCTGATACATTAGCTAATGCCGGCGGGGTCAGTGTTTCTGGTTTTGAAATGGAGCGTGCTCAAGGCCGTATTCATTCTCCTGAAGAAGCTGATGAAATCTTAGGTGCAGCGGCCCGGCAGGTTTTTAATGAGTCTGTCGGACGAAAGGATCAAAATCATACCAGAAGCTTTGATGCGGTTGCGATGAGCAGGCTTAGAGATGCCTTGTCTCATAGCAGTTTAGCGATGATGCATAATGACCCAACGGTAAATGGGGGGATTGATATTAATACAAGCCAAATAAACATTAATCAAATAGGCCAGCCGCCTATTTTGATTGCTCCGGGTCTTCTTGAGGGTAACCGCGTCCTAAATGGCCTTAAACCTGTTTTTATTGAGCTAAAGCCTATTACTTTATCAGTTTGGCTTGATCAATAGGTTTTTAAAATCATTGGACATGCAGGCGTTAATTTGATATAACTACGGTTCAATTTTGCATTTGCGTCTGGTCGCTTTTTTAATAGATATTCTTATAGAAGCGGCACATAGGCTTAAACTTTTCTGAATGTAGTCTTGATGGTTTGTAGAAGCTTTGCGCCTGTAGCTCAACTGGATAGAGCGTCAGTCTACGGAACTGAAGGTTAGAGGTTCGACCCCTCTCAGGCGCGTTTTAGAATTTATAGGGCGGGTGGCCGACCTGAAGTAAAGTCCCAAAATATGTCTCAACCCAAAGAACAAAAATCTTCCCCTTCGTTTGATGTGTTATCCGGCTTGGCCCACGAGTTGGACGGGCCTTTAAAATCGTTAGCTAAAACTTCCCAAAAACTTGTTGATGAATATAAGACCCGCGATTTTGAATATATTTCCTATAAAGATTTTAAGGGTATTATTACGACCCTTGAGCAGATGAATAAACAATTATTGCGTTGTGCCCAGACGACGGAGGGGATGATCCGCCTGCGGCGGGATAAGAGTAATAAAACGAATGAATCGTGCCAAGTCAATGATGTCATTAAGAGCGTCTTAAGCTTGTTGGACCAGCAGTTTAAGAAAGCAAAGGTTAAGATTGCCGCGCGTTTATCCGCCGATATGCCAATGGCAAAGATTAGCGGAATTGATTGTCATCAAATCATCCATAATGTTTTTATCAATGCCATTCAGGCAATGCCGGCTGGGGGGAAGTTGAAGATTAATACTTCAGTCAATAAATCTAAATCTAGAATTTTCATTGATATCGAAGATGAAGGGGTGGGGATTACTGAAGAGCATTTAATCAAGGTCTTCGAGCCATTTTTTACCACTAAGGAGCGCGGTGTTGAAAAGAGTTCAGGCTTAGGTTTGTCCATCGTCTATTCTATTGTGCATTCAATCGGCGGAGATATCCAGATTGAAAGTTCCTTGCGTAAAGGCACGGCCGTCCATATTGAGCTTCCTATCGTATCATGATTAATTCAGATGAAATCTTTATGCGTGAAGCTCTGCGTCAGGCTAAGAATGCCTTTGAGGCCGATGAGGTTCCCATTGGCGCTGTGATTGTCCATGATAATAAAATCATTGCTAAATCTCATAATCAGGTTGAGATGCTCAAAGACCCAACTGCCCACGCTGAAATGATCGCTATCACCCAGGCGACGAACTATTTATCTTCGAAGTGGTTGCAGGATTGCACGCTCTATGTTACAATCGAGCCCTGTTCGATGTGCGCCGGAGCCTTAGTATTAGCTCGTCT
>CAZCHB010000036.1:0-13480 GCA_964498235.1 uncultured Planctomycetales bacterium | reverse complement strand
CTCCACATGACGCTTCTTTAGCAAATAATACGCGCTGACACTAAGAACAAAGAATGCGCCTGTCACCCACGCGGCAATGACCACATGCGCGAGCCGCTCCATCGACGATGGGTTAAAGACCATTGCCCAGAAATCCGTAATTTCTGCACGTGCATTCATTCCTTCACCGACAATATGATATCCTGCCGGCGTCTGCATCCATGAACCTGCAACCACAATCCATACCGAAGAAAAATGCGCTCCCAGGCAAACTAACAACGCTGATAGCCAATGCATAAAAGGGCTCACCTTGTCCCAGCCGAATAATAATATCGCTAAAAACCCTGATTCAAGAAAGAACGCAAAGACACCCTCCGCCGCAAGCGCAGAGCCGAACACATCGCCGACATACCGCGAATATGTCGCCCAGTTCGTGCCAAACTCAAATTCCATGACAATCCCCGTAGCGACGCCGATCGCAAAATTAAGGCCGAATATCTTCACCCAAAATTTGGTCATTTGGTGATATAAAGGCTTTTTAGTAATCATGTACATGCTTTCCATGATCACAATGATAAGCCCAAGCCCTATTGAAATTGGAGGGTAAATATAGTGGAACATGATCGTCAGGGCAAATTGAATACGAGATAAAAGTAAAACGTCCATCAGCCTTACTCCAAATGATTTAATAATGAATACGGCTTAATGCTTAAGATATGAAAAGTCATTCCAGTAAAATAATCGATGCTTGGATAATTGACATTATTTATTACTAGATTTTCTTTATTCCAATTGATTATATAAGATATCCCCTTAAAATCAATGCCCCCAGATGTTTCATGGGTCATTGCCTTATCCAGCAGTAATGCCACATCTGCAGGAAAGATTTTATTATTTGTTGGTTTAATATAATTAACATAAAGCAACCATCTGTTCATCCATTTTCTTAACTCAGGGTCAAATATAATTCCGTTAATCTCAATCTTTTTTGCTTCATTTTCATTTATATATGCTGCTACCCTTTTCTTTAACATCGTCTGCACAGACCGTATTAATATCCGATGCACGGGCAAAACCTTCTCTGAAAAAATAAGTGTTCTCCACTCTTCGTTTGATAACTTTTTAAATATATTCCTTTCAACATCAGACAAAATATCAATATTTGATGGATCTGTAATAAATAAATACATAAACGAAGTAAAAAATTGATGCGACGGAGCTAATAAATTATTATCTTGCAGATTGTCTGCGGCAACCGTACAAAAAAGATCTTTATGCTCTTGTCTAAAAACTTCTTGCCATATCCATCTTGAATTTGGAAAGAAAACCTTTGCTTGTGCATTAGTTTCATTAAGGCCAGAAGCTGAAAATAATGCTGCCATCAAGGCTCTTCTTGCAATCATAGCGCTGTCACCTAATTTTGGTCGAAAAACATAGCGTTCTTGATGTTTTATAAAATCAGGATTGAAATATTCTATTCTAGGCCTCCCATGATTCATGACCCTTGGCGCAACAGGAGATTTATACAAAGCAAATCTTAACCTAAGACCTGCTTCAGAATACCCCCACCTATTACTGCCCATCCCGTATCGACGCCCAGTCTCAATATAGCCTTCCAAACCTTGCCATTGAGCGGAAAACCCCGCCTTCATGCTAATATTCCGATAAAGATGGTCACTGCCTATCTCACCATTAGGACTATATTGCGCGTAAGCGGAGACCAAAACCGGATTAAAATCATATGCCAATCTTCCCTCAATAATAGGCCGGACATTCCATTTTCTATTGTTATCATCTGCTCCAAGAACGAATAAACTGGAAGCATAAAGATTGCCCGCGATAGGATAGCTTCCATAAAGATAAATTGCCGCAGATTTTTTGAAACCTTCCAACCCTTGGCTTAATTGCATAAATGCCCCATACTGATAACTTAGCCCATCATTGTACGTCTGAGGTGAATCTACTCCTGCTGATAGCATATACTCCTTCATCAGCGTATTATAACTTAGCATCCCGTGAGCTTCAAAGCCATTATAGACCCCATGATAACCTATCGATGGAATAACGGCAGAGCTTAACGCATTTCTTGAATTACCGCAATCCATGCCTTCACAAGGGCCAGCACCTCCCATCATACTGCGTACACCCGAAACACTTTGTTGACCAAGTAAATATTGAACGCCTAAATTAATTGTATGCGCACCTTGCGTATAACTTACGCCAACGGATGTCTCTCCTCCTTTGGAATTTGCCTTAAGATGAATATTACTTCCCCAAGGATTGATTTCAGTTGATACCGGGGGTGCCGTCGTAACATTTTTTAACCCTCTACGAAAAGCATTTAATTCTTCATTATCAGAACCAGATGCATCCTTGGCAACAGAAGGTTGGACTGCCGCTTCACGCAATGGTTGACCTGTGACAGTTTGCTGAACGCCTTTTAATAATAAGAAATACCCCGTATCATCTTGTCCTACAGCAGACTTGATAATATTAGCGCGCGTAATCCCAATCGCTCCGGGTTTTCTAACTGCCGTATTGACAGCATTGGCGATATCTTGAGGGCTTGAACCATTTAAACGAATAACATTAGGCAAATTCTTAAACTCCCTAGATCCAACTAATGAACTTAACACCACGTCTCCCTTTCCAGCTAACGAAACTACTGAGGTAATTTCCCTTGATTGAGCTCCACCAGAAGAAGAAAGAACTGCCGCAAAGACAACTGACGCAAGAACAAACTTCCCTTTTGATAATATCTTATTTATCCATTCCAAAGGACGATTCACATAGACAGCCATAGAAGGATCATAACTGACCCCCCCAGAGAAATATCTCTGCACAAGCACTTGTCCATTAATATTATCTTCACGAATAAGATTATAAGATCCTTTTTTATAATATTGAAGATACTTAGTGTATAGACCGTTAACGTTTTCTTGATCAACTACGTTAATTCCTTCCAATTTATTTTGATCTATATAATTTAACGGCGCAATCAAATGGCGATGATAGGTTTTAACCCACTGCGCCAATATTAAAGCCTGAAATATTTGCCGCAATGGGGCAAAATCATAGCCTTCATTGACTTCTTTTTCTAACTCTGGAATTATCAAACTCTTAATAATTTCAGTAGATTTATCCTTATGGGAAACTTGATTATTACGACCCGCAAGATAGTCTTCTTCTGCTAAAACTCTTAAATGAATCCTCCCAATTATTGCTGTCTGTCCATGAATATCTACTTCCGCTAACGAGGGTACAATCCAAACCTTAGTAAATGCCTTACCCGCTTTAGAACTTCCCTTACCCGCTATATTTAGTTCTTGCCAATATCTTTTGCCTAATACAGAGTCAGGATGCGTCAACATTGAGACACGTTTCTTTAATAAGTAATCCTGCCGTGCCAATATATCCCCCAAATCTGTTAAAGCTAACAATGAAGGCATAATACGTCCTTGCTCATAAGGCGATAAATTGACCCAAATATCTTTCGCGTCAAATGTCAACCCGGCAAGAAAAAGACGGATCATTCTAGCCACACCGGCCTGCTCAAGAACAGGCTTTTGCCCATCAAAAACAAAATCAATCTTTAACCCTTTGCTGGGAAGAATCGAAAGACCTTTTAAATCAGGCATAATCATTGATGGTGAAATTGGACGATCTAATATTATTTCTGACGAACGGGCAATATGACCGTTAAACACCAGATTAAAAACAAATGCAATTAGAAACAGAAAAAGAAAATTATTACGCATAAATCCCCCGTCATAAAGTGATTAAAAAATATAGCTTGGAAGGAATTTAAGCTTTAGGGACATGATCAATTGCTTTAGCTATCAATAGCAACTGAAGCTGCTGCGTTGATTCAAGATATTGAACAAGAACATTTTGTTGATCTTGCAGTTTTAAAAATATTTTAAAATAAAAAAATCCAAAGCCGGAAGAAACGCCTTCTTTCTCTACGGCAGGATTAAGCGCAATATAAACCTTACCTGCTTTAGCTTTATCTTTAGCATTAACCAGTATCTGCTGAGAACTGCACATACACAGCGCCCGTTGTCCTCCGCAAACCATATTCTCTTGTGAAGGTTTAATAAAATACCCTAATGGCAAAAGCCATAAAATAAAAATACTCAATAAGAATAAGATTGACAGCCGGAACATAAGAAAATTAAATTTCATACTCACTAAAGGTGACATTTTTAGGATAGCAGTATACTTGCTCGCCCTTGGTTAATTTTAGCGAAGCAAATTCTTCCTGAGAAATTTCAACCTGAATTGGATGACCAGCCTCAGACTGTAAATCTATTTTGACAAATGCCCCTGCTTGATTGATATACTTAATTGCCGCGTGAATAGAATTTTGCCCTTGGGGGTTTCTTGAAAGTTCAAATTGATGGGGACGGATATAAAGGCGCCCTGCCTTGGCATCCTTAATATCACCTAGAACCAACTTACCATCCTCCATCCGCCCATGAAATAAATTCACATTACCTAGAAAATTAATAACAAAAGCGCTGGCAGGCTTATGATAAACTTCTTCAGGCGTTCCCACCTGCTCAATCTTTCCTTTATTCATGACGACCACTCGGTCCGCCACTTCTAAAGCTTCCTCTTGATCATGGGTCACAAATAGCGACGTTATATGCAGCTCATCATGGAAACGGCGCAGCCACTGGCGCAATTCTTTACGCACCTGGGCATCCAGGGAACCAAATGGTTCATCAAGCAATAAAACCTTAGGCTCAATAGCCAATGCGCGGGCCAAGGCGATACGCTGGCGTTGTCCACCGGATAATTGTGACGGATAACGATCAGCCACCCAATCTAATTGGACTAATTTTAAAAGCTCATGGACCTTTGATTTAATTTTTTCTTCTGAAGGCCTCATCTTCTTAGGCTGGACACGTAAACCAAAGGCAATATTATCAAAGACTGTCATGTGCCTAAACAGGGCGTAATGCTGAAACACAAAACCAACATTGCGGTCCTTGGTTTTACGGTCTTTGGCATCTTCACCGTGAAAATGAATATCGCCAGACTCCGCTGATTCCAAGGCTGCAATGATACGGAGCAATGTTGTCTTACCAGATCCCGACGGACCCAGGAGCGCGATAAGTTCACCCGTTTCAACTTTTAAGCTCACATTATCCAGCGCCTTAAATGTCCCAAATGTCTTTGATATGTTTTTAACTTCAATACTCATTAATGTTGTCCTCGTTTATACTATTGCATATTCGATAAACGCACTAGCCATAGATAATGGCTAGTGTTTCTTCCGTAACGCCAGTAACTCACCTTTAAATTTTAACTCAATTAATGATTTTATGACCAGGGTAAACAACGCTAAAAATGCCAACAATGACGCGCCGGCAAATGCAGCCGTAAAGTTATACTCATTATATAAAATCTCAATTTGCAGCGGTAATGTATTTGTTAATCCACGGATATGACCGGAAACAACCGATACCGCGCCAAATTCGCCCATGGCACGGGCATTACATAAAATGACGCCATACAAAAGACCCCATTTAATATTTGGCAGTGTTATATGCCAAAATGTCTTCCACCCCGACGCGCCAAGGGTCAGCGCTGCTTCTTCCTCTTCATTCCCCTGCGCCTTCATGACCGGGATGAGTTCACGGGCGACCATTGGAAATGTGACAAAGATCGTTGCTAAAATAATACCTGCCGGTGCAAAAATAATTTTTAAGTTATGTTCCTGAAGCCATGGGCCAAATGTTCCCTGCAAACCAAAAAGTAGCACATAGATTAAACCGGATATAACTGGTGATACTGATAAAGGCACGTCGATTAAGACCAATAATAAATTCTTGCCATGAAAATCAAATTTTGCAATGGCCCACGACGCCGCAATCCCAAAAACAACATTTAAAGGCACGGCGATAACAGCGGCCCATAATGTTAACTGGATCGCTTTTATGGTGTCGCGGTCCGTTAACGATGAAAAATAAACAGCTATCCCCTTCTTCAAGGCTGTTGCGAAAACAACGCATAAAGGCATAAAAATAAATAAAACCATAAAAGCCAGGGCAATGCCTATAAGTAAGCGGCGGACCCATGGTTTCTCTGTACGTGCTCCTGCCATTAATTTGATCCTATTTTCTTAGAAGCCCACATCTGTAAAAAATTAGTCAATCCAAGCAATGTAAAGGAAACAAGCAGCATCACAACAGCAATCGCCGTGGCGCCGCTGTAATCAAATTGTTCAAGTTTGGTCATGATCAGTAACGGAGCGATTTCGGTTTTATTAGGCATATTGCCCGCAATAAATATGACCGACCCATATTCCCCGATTGTCCGCGCGAATGCCAGGCTAAAACCTGTAATCAACGACGGCAAGACCGCTGGAAATATGATCTTGCTGATTGTCTGCCATCTGCCGGCTCCTAAGCTGGCCGCGGCATCTTCTACTTCGGCATCAATTTCTTGTAAGACCGGTTCTACGGTCCTCACGACAAAAGGAAGACCAATAAAGATGAGGGCCAATGTAATGCCCAAAAAATTATACGCAGAAGGAATACCAATGTTATAAAGAAATTGCCCAATCCATCCATTGGAAGAATACAAGGTCGTCATGGCAATCCCCGCGACAGCCGTCGGCAATGCGAATGGAAAATCAACCAATGCATCAACAATCTTTTTGCCTGGAAAAGTATAGCGTGCTAATACCCACGCGATTAAAAATCCAAAGACCATATTGATGAGCGACGCAACAAAAGCAGCCCCAAAACTTAAACGTAATGCCGCCATCGTCCGTGGAGAACTAACAACAGCCATAAATTCGCTCCAAGACAATTGAGATGTCTTTACAAACAACATGGTTAAAGGAATTAATACAATTAAGCTCAGGTAAAAGACCGTGTAGCCTAATGCTAAATTAAATCCAGGTAATGTGGAGCGTTGTTTTAGTAATAGCATAAATTATTTTGTAAGACTGCGGCATTACGTAGCAAAACAATCAGGGGTTTTTCGCCAAATGTCTGCTAGGATTTACAGTGAGTCTGTCCAAATACGCTTGGTATACTTTTAAGACAGACGAACTGTAAACCGACCCGTACTATTGCAAATAATATCGGTCTAAATTGCAGAAGCAATTTAGAGCAGACGGCAAAAATACCCCGTTTTGCGGAGTAATGCCGCAGACTTACATGCTAATTAGTTTCCATAAATCTGATCAAATGTTCCCTTGTCAGCAAAATGTTTCTTTTGAGCTTCCTGCCAGCCGCCAAACTCTTCAATTGTAAATGTCTTCAGAGGTTTGAACTGGTTAGCATACTTGGCCGCCGCAGCCGCTGACCTTGGCCGATAATAATGCTTAGCAATTATGTCCTGACCTTCCGGTGAATACAGGAAGTTTAAATATTCCTCAGCTGCCGTCCGCGTGCCATGGCGGTCTGCGTTACGCTCAATAACAGACACAGGTGGTTCAGCTAGAATTGTAATGGAAGGAACAACAATCTCAAAGTCATCTTTACCTAATTCATTGACCGCTAAATAAGCTTCATTTTCCCAAGAGATGGCCACATCACCAATTTTGCGCTCAACAAATGTGGTCGTCGAACCACGCGCGCCTGAATCTAAGACAGGGACATTCTTTAATAAGGTGGTCATGAATTCTTTAATCTTGGCCTCATCGCCATTAAATTTACGTGAGGCATAACCCCATGCAGCCAAATAATTCCATCTGGCGCCTCCTGATGTTTTAGGATTGGGTGTAATGACGGAAACTCCCGGCTTGACTAAATCGTCCCAGTCCTTGATATTCTTAGGATTGCCTTTACGCACTAAGAATACAATGGTCGACGTATACGGAGAACTGTTATTGGCTAATTTACTTTGCCATTGCTTTGGTAA
This sequence comes from uncultured Planctomycetales bacterium, assembly GCA_964498235.1. Lineage (GTDB taxonomy): Bacteria > Omnitrophota > Gorgyraeia > Zapsychrales > Fredricksoniimonadaceae > JACQQW01. The sequence continues at coordinate 5,620 of CAZCHB010000036.1, read as the reverse complement.
TAACCCTGACTTTTCCGCAATGCTGTCAATATCGTAGGCCAGGGCCAATGTGACCACATCTGCGTCTAAACCATCAATAACTGAACGGGCTTGTTTGCCGCTTCCACCATGCGATTGATTGATTTCAACATCGTCGCCTGTTTTATTCTTCCAATATTGGGCGAAAATTTTATTGTAATCCTCATACAATTCTCGCGTGGGGTCATAGGATACATTTAGCAATTTGACCTGTTTCGCGGACACATTTCCAACCAGTGTGACAATAAAAAATAATACGATGAGTGCAATGTTTTTAACGTTCATTTTTATACCTTTCTATCAGCTTAATATTAGTTTAAGCCGGGAGCATTTTATTGGAACACCCCCGGCGGGTCAATCTTTTAATAGCTAAGTTGTAAACGGGTAAAGATAATGTTTTCTGTTGGACGGTCTTCACCGTTTGCGGCACCGCGCTCAAAAGCGGTCTGCTCATAGTTAATACCAACTTTTACATTCTTGTGGGGATACCAATTTAAACCTACTCCCCATGCTTGTTCTTTTGAAACAGAGCTGTTTAAATTTGCAAAACCTTCATCAAATATTTTTTCATCTAATTTTAACTGACCGTAGCGTCCGACAATTTCAAACGCACCCCATGTATGCTGGGTCAAATCAAAATTGGTGCGCGGCGTAATGCCTTTGTACGACGCTAACTCACCTGTTAAGACATAATTTCCCGACACCTGCCATGATTGGTTCTTAAAGGTGTTGTGGATATTTGCGCCCCTTGTAAATTCATGGGATGAACTTACATATTCTCCTAAGAGCCCTAATGACCCTTTATAAAAGTACGCTTGCGGGCTAACGCGTGTGTGCGCCCCATCAGCCACAAGCCCTGTTGCTGAATATGAAAAGACACTTGCCTGGCCAGGTGAGCGATATGTCGGCGTGCTGCTACCTTCTTTGTGACCATATGATCCCGCGATACCGACCCCTAAACCCTTTGCAAAAGAATCCGTATTCTTAAAAGGATGAACGAAGACACGGCCAATAATATCTTTATCATTGTTATTATCAGCGGTATCAACGCTTGCTAAATCAGGTCCGCCATTAAAAATACCGACGGCGTAACTGGTAGTATCGTTTAATAAATCACCAAAGACTTGAAAACCAACATCGCGGTTAGGGACTAGGTTTGATGGTAATCCCGTCTCAATAAAGTTAGCCACTGCGTCAGATTGTAGACGTTCAAGACCCAGAGGCGCTTTAAATTTACCTCCCCTGATTTTTAACCATGGCCATAACTTGAAATCTGCATACGCATCGACTAATAATGCATTGCTGCTCCCAAAATCAGGCATCAGGTAAAAATCAAAATTACGGCCAACCGTCCCTTCAAAGATAGGACGCGCGCGACGGACCAAGAAATTATCCGTTGTTCCTGTTAGATCCTTCCTATTATCCGTGTAGACCCTGGCATCAGCCTGTACTAAACCGCGTACCCTTAATTTAAAGGCATCATCCGCTGATTTAATGCTAAAGCCATCTTTTGCGTTAGCTGTAATGATAGGTGTGTCCACAGCTTTCTTTGCATCATCTTCTTTTTTCACTTCAATCTGACGCTTTAGTATGGCTATCTGCTGTTCTAAATCAGACAAACGATCTTCGAGCGATGTATCAGCCCATGAAATGTTGGCAGCAAATGTTGATGCAATTAACAATGCAGCTGTGACTATTTTCAAATACTTTTTCATTGCCTCTCCTTATTTCTATTAACCCTATCGCATTTATAGAGTATTAATTTAAAAAAAATTTTTAGATTACATAACTTAAAATATCTTGGCCATTTTGTGTTTTTTCAATCACATCTGCCAAGCTGGTTTTATCTAGGATATTTGACATCGCATCACGAACCTCCTTCATTACTGCTCTAATTTCACATAATTCTTCAGTTTTACACTCTTCACATCTCGCATAAGCTGTTTCACTAACACAGCTAACCGGCGCCAACGGCCCGTCTAATACCCTTATTATCTCTCCCAAAGTGATATATCTTGGAGACTTTCCAAGGGAGTACCCTCCACCTTTCCCTTTTTTACTAGCTAATAACCCTTTTTTACGTAACTCTAGCAGAATGGCTTCCAAGAATTTCTGTGGAATGTTTTCTTTTTTGGCAATTTCATTAATTAAGATCGATCCAGCCTCATAATTCTTAGCTAGATAAATAACCGCTTTTAAACCATATTTTGTTTTCTTTGAAATCATAAGTCTAATTAACCTATAGAAAGTATAGACTAATAATCTTTCTTGTCAATTTTTATTTTGCAATTCTAATCGCCTAACAATTTTAGCGCTTCCAGAAGGCATAGGATATTTGTGGATTGACGATAAATCCACCCATTTTCTAGAAACTGTTGTTATAGGAATCTTATTTATGTCACATTTAAAGACGGATAATTTAACACGGAACTGAGTATAAAAATGCACCACATCAAAAAGCATGGCTGATTTAACCACCTTTATACCTAGCTCCTCCCTTACCTCCCTGATCAACGCTTCTTGAGCGCTCTCACCTGCCTCAATCTTCCCACCCGGGAATTCCCACATATCTGCCAGTAATCCTGTGGATGGGCGCTGTTGGATTAAGTATTTATTCTTATCTTTTATAATCGCAATCACCGCATGGACATCTTTAATGACTTTAATCTTTGGTTCAGGGATAATTTCCTGTATACCCTGCTCAAAGGCTTTGCAGAATTTAGAGACGGGACACATGATACATAAAGGTTCTTTACTACGACAGATGAGCGCGCCTAACTCCATCAACGCTTGGTTAAAATCACCCGCTTCTTTTTTAGGAAAGATCTTTTTCAAATACAGACCTACTTTTTCATCTTGTTTGGTATCGGCAAAACCATTTAATGCCAATATCCGCATGATCACACGGCGGACATTAGCATCAATAATAGTTAACGGCAGGTCATAGGCAATGCTTAAGACAGATCCCGTCGAATAAGGGCCAAAACCTGGCAAGGCACGTACTAACAGCGGATCTTTAGGAATAGTTGATTGATAGTCAGCAACAATAATCTGCGCAGCCTTATGCAGATTACGTGCACGGGCATAATAACCTAAACCCTGCCATGCTTTTAATACATCTTGAATATCTGCCCTAGCTAAATCTTTAACCGTTGGGAATAATTTGAACCAGCGCTCATAATAAGGGATGACAGTTGCCACCGTCGTCTGCTGGAGCATCATTTCAGAAATCCAAATCTTATAGGGATCTTTAGTTCTACGCCATGGTAGATCACGCTTATTATTTCGATACCACGACAATAACTCGGTGGAAAAGCTTTTAGGCATGATTAAGCAAATCTAGGAATAGGTCAGCAATTTTGGGATGCTGGCCAACAGGGCCAGTGATAGACAATTTAACATTCGGATGACGCCCCGCCGACTCTTTAACAATCTCAGGAATATCCGTGTTAACATGACGCCCTGAATTTAAAAAATTAAGAAGAATGACTATATCCCTCGCACCCTTATTAACACAAAGGTCAATACCATCAGGAATGCCTGGATGCTCTAATTCCAGGAAAGCACATTCAAATATGGAGACACCTGAACGAGACTTCAACACTGAAATTAACTCCAATACTTCTTCCTTTGTCTTGGCGGAACGACTACCGTGGCTGACTAATAAAACAGCTTTCACTATATCACCGCCTTTAACGGATGCAGTGATCGCTTGATATGGATGGACGCGCCAAAAGAAAAAGGCAGGCAAACATGGGAACCGTCAACAAAAACAACACCTTCACGCATTAAAGATAACAATGAGATCTTCTGATTTGACTTTAACACTTGCCCTACCAGTTTATACTTTATACCCCGCCCCCTATAAAGCTCCCTGGGCCTGTATTGGAAGGACGCGCTTTCCTGAGGGAGGACTTGCCCGCCCGCAGAATGAATACCACCTGTCGATCCGGCCGCAGTCGATACCCAAACACCCGATGATTTCTGCTCTTCTTTCACATGTCCGACAGTTAAATTATACCGGCTCAAGGCTCCTGGATTTTGATGGCAGATAAGGACATCATTTAAAACATTCATTGGCTGGGTGCCGTCATCAAAAGATAACGACAAGCGGTTAAATTTTCGCACCTTAACCTTACCACTTAATACTTTGTCAAGCATGGCTTCAAAATTACGCGGATTACCACTGCAAAATCGACCAACACTCCAGCTTGGATCAGAATTAATTCCCCAGATAACCTGATCCTTTAGATAACGGGACGCTTCTAAAAAAGTGCCATCGCCACCGACTGTAATAATTAAATCGAATTTAGAATAATTTGTTGATGTGCCCCTGCATATCTTAGTAAATTTAATCCTACGGCTTTTTAAAACAGCCTCAACATAAGCTAATGACCAAAAATGGTTTTCATGCGTCTTTCGAAAACGTTTGATTTCCTGATTATTCAACAACCCCTGCAATTGAGCCATCCGGCGCTTATCACTTAAGAAATAACTCGCGTAGGTGCTGTTTTTATAAAGAAGAAGGATATTTTGGAATCTATTCATGATGATTAAATTTAACTTTATTGATCAGGTCATTAAAAGAATGGTAAACACCATCTGCTTGTTTTAAGTATCTTTTGGGTAAAGATGTTTCAATCGCTAAACACTTTAAACCCGCAGCCTTCGCAGAGCGTATACCGAATGGAGCGTTCTCTATAACCACTGCGTCTTTAGGCTTAATCTTTAATTTTGCCAAGGCCTTCATATACTGTTCGGGATGAGGCTTTCCATTCTGGACATCACATCCACAAACCGTCACATCAAACAAACCAAACAACGATTCAGGCAAAAGCTTCACAGCTTCATGACGCGATGTTCCTGTCACTAAAGCTAATTTAAATTCTTGCCGATGAAGATACTTAAGAAATGATCTTGAACCTGAAATATACTTACGTTTAAATATTTGCTTAAACCGCTCTTCTTTTTCTTTCAGCAATTGATGGGCATACCTCTGACTAAATGGTTTACCGTGTTCCACAAAAAGCTCTCTTAAACTTTCAATACCCTTCTGACCTTCCCGCTTATAAAGATCTTCGTGGGACACCGTAAAACCTTCGCGTTCAAAGATAGCTTTCCACACCTTATAATGATAAGGCATGGTATCGGTAATCACCCCATCCATATCAAAAATGACAGCCTTAAGATTCAAACGCATCCTGCTCAAAGCCTCGAGCTGCCTTTCCTTAAATCCTGCTCCCGCTGACGAACCTTCTGCCTTAACTTTCTTTTTTCACTCTGCGCAGCAGCCTTTTCTTCCCTTTCCTCAGAACGCTCCTGAAGCAATTCTTGCTTGGCCTGCATTTCAAGTTTGCGTTTTTCTTGCCTTTTTTTGCGCTCAGCAGACTTTTTATCTTTTTCTTCTTGCTTAGCTAATCTTTCACTCTCTTTTTGTTTAACATAATAATCTTCCAGAAAAGCTTTTCTCATTTCAAAAGTCGATTGATACCACTCCTTACCTGTTTTCTTTTGAAATTGAAAACGAATATAAAAAGACGCCTTACCCAACCCCTTCCCATGCTCTGCTTCTAACATTGACATCGAAACAGCAAAAACATTA
>CAZCHB010000035.1:0-13600 GCA_964498235.1 uncultured Planctomycetales bacterium | reverse complement strand
TGTTCATCTGGATGATCAGATGCCCGCGTGGATATTTAATCCGACGGAAGAAGAAAAGGTTTAAGTCTGCGTAAAATTGATAAGGTTGAAACCCGTTTTTATATACGCTTCATGGTTATTGATAAGCCGGGTGTGCTATCGATTATTACTGGTGTTTTAGGCCAGCATCATATCAGTATTGCATCGGTAACCCAAAAGCAGGAAAATAAAGGATCGACGGTGCCGGTGGTCATGTTAACCCATGTGGCGAATGAGCGTTCCCTCCGCGATGCCTTGGAACAGATCACACAGCTGGCCGTTGTGCGCAGTAAGCCTATTGCCATCCGCATGGAGAAATTGTAATGCGTTGGACCGGTTTAATTGAACATTACCGTGATTACTTGCCTGTCAGTGATAAAACACCTGTTGTAACCTTATACGAAGGCAATACTCCATTAATTCCAGCGGAATCACTTAATAAAATTACTGGACTGCAAACCTTTATTAAGTATGAAGGACTGAACCCAACAGGTTCTTTTAAAGACCGCGGCATGACCATGGCGATTTCGAAAGCTAAGGAAAAAGGTGCGAATGTGGTCATGTGTGCATCGACGGGAAACACGTCTGCGTCTGCGGCGGCTTATTCTGCCAGAGCGGGGCTTAAATGTGTGGTCTTAATTCCCAATGGCAATATTGCCATGGGAAAATTAGCGCAGGCTATTATCCATAAAGCGCAGGTGATAGCCATTGATGGGAATTTTGACGATGCGCTTAATTTGGTTAAAGATATTACGTCGAATTTTCCCATTGAACTGGTTAATTCATTGAATCCTTTCCGTATAGAAGGTCAGAAAACCGCGGCTTTTGAAGTATGTGATTTTTTAGGTGATGCACCGGAGTTTCATGCTATTCCTGTCGGCAATGCAGGAAATATTACGGCCTATTGGAAGGGCTATAAAGAATATAAAAAAGCCGGTCGATCTGAAACCTTGCCTACGATGTTAGGGTTTCAAGCGGCAGGTTCGGCGCCGATTGTATTAAATAAGATTATTGAAAATCCAGATACCATTGCAACTGCGATAAGAATTGGAAATCCAGCCAGCTGGGCCACAGCGGTGGATGCCCGTGATAGTTCAGGCGGATTAATTGATATGGTCACTGATGAAGAAATATTATCAGCGTATCATTTATTAGCTGAAACGACGGGAATCTTTGTTGAACCATCGTCCGCGGCATCGGTGGCAGGGGTGATTAAATTAACCAAAAGCGGTTATTTTAAGAATCATTCGCATAAGCGCCTTGTTTGCACGGTGACGGGCCACGGCCTTAAAGATCCTAAAACGGCGATGCATGATTTGCCTCAGCCGGTGGTCGTGCCGGTTAACCGCATGGCGATTTTGAAAGAGATTGGTTTATAAAATATTATGAAAGTCCTAATTACCTGTGGACCGACATGGGTGGCGATTGATGATGTGCGCGTTATTAGTAATCAGTCCAGCGGTGAAATGGGGCACTTGATCGCCTTAGCATTTAAGAAAAAGGGTGCCGCTGTTACAATTATTGAAGGCCCTGTAACGCATAGTATTGAAGCGGCGGGCATTAAGATTTTAAAGTATCGGTTCTTTGATGAATTGGCATTACTGCTTAAAAAAGAATGCGTTAAGCAGTATGATATTGTTGTTCATGCAGCAGCGGTATCTGATTTTAAGCCGTCAAAAACAGCGTCAACAAAAATACGTTCATCAAAACCGTTGGTTTTAGAGTTAAAACCAACACAAAAACTTATCGATACAATAAAAAAGATTTCACCAAAATCTTGTTTAGTAGGATTTAAATTAGAGTCATCAGTTAATGAAAAAAATGCGGCGTCGATTGCCCGTCCTTTATTTGTCAAATCCGGATGTGATGCCGTGATTGCAAATTCAATCAAGAATGGGTATAGAGGATTTATTTTAGGCGTTGATGGCCAAATCCTAGCCAAGGTAAATAATAAAAATAAGATGGCGGAAATGTTGGTGGGGGCGGTTTCGAAGTGTCCGCATAAGAATTCATGAAATATATCATACTAGTCCCAGATGGCATGGCGGATGAACCCGTCGTTGAATTAAATGGCCAAACACCGCTTGAAGCGGCAAAGACGCCAAACATGGATTATTTGTGTAAAAACGGGTTTTCCGGATTAGTTAAAACTATTCCTGATGGTTTTGCGCCAGGCTCAGACATCGGGAATCTTGCCTTGATGGGCTATGATCCGCGCAAGCATTTTTCCGGCCGCGCCCCTTTGGAAGCGGCTAATATGGGTGTTTTTTTAGATGTCGATGAGGTGGCCTTTCGGTGTAATTTAGTGACGGTGATTGACGATAAGATGGCAGATTATAGCGCGGGTCATATCTCGACGGAAGAAGCAGCTATTCTTATTGAAGATTTACAGCGTTATCTCAAATGGCCGGATATCCGTTTTTATGCAGGAAAGAGTTACCGGCATTTAATGGTGGTTAAAACTATCAGCGTTGAACGCCTGTTAAAAGTCAAAACAACGCCGCCTCACGATATTTTGAATCAAAAGATAGGGTCATTTTTGCCCAATGGACCTCAATCTGAAATCTTAAATAATCTGATGGATAAGTCTAAAACGTTTCTGCTTAAGCATCAGATTAATAAAATACGCCAGGATGCTGGTGAAAGCATTGCTAATATGATTTGGCTGTGGGGACAAGGCAGTCAGCCATCCATACCATCTTTTAAAGACCGTTATCAATTAACCGGCTCAGTGATTTCTGCAGTGGATTTAGTTAACGGCATAGGGCGATTAGCAGGGCTTAAAGTTATCGATGTGCCGGGCGCGAATGGCTATTATGATACAAATTATCAGGGTAAGGCTGAGTATGCGGTTAAGTCTTTGGCCAAGAATGATTTTGTTTACGTGCATGTTGAGGCTCCGGATGAAGCCGGGCATAATGGCGATTGGAAGGCTAAGAAGGATTGCATTGAGTATTTTGACCGTGATGTTGTCGGGACTGTATTAAAGCATTTTAGTAAAAAAGAGGATGTGCGTATCCTTGTCGTACCGGATCATCCAACACCCGTAGCTAAACGCACGCATACGCCCGCACCGGTACCATTTGTTGTTTATGGTCAAGGGATTGAATCACAAAAGGTAAATAAATTTTCAGAGAAAAATGCAGAACAAAGCGGTTTAAAGTTTAACAGCGGTGAAGAGTTGATAACGTACTTTTTAGGACAATAAAAGGAAGGGAACCATGGACAAAGAAATTGTTGTTCAGAAGTTTGGCGGTTCATCAGTGGCCAATATCGACCGTATTAAAAATGTGGCCCAGCGGGTTGTTGCTTATAAAAGCAAGAATACCGATGTAGCTGTAGTTGTTTCTGCCTTGGGAGACACTACAGACGAATTGGAAGCGTTGGCGCTCCAATTGAGCACTACACCTCCTGAACGCGAAATGGACATGCTTTTATCAACGGGTGAGCAGATCTCCTGCGCCTTACTGGCGATCGCTATAAAAGCCCTGGGGCATGAGGCTATCTCTTTTACTGGACGTCAAGTAGGGATTAAAACCGATAAGACGCATGGTAAAGCCCGGATTATTACCATCGATGGAAAGCGGATTAATAAAGCATTTAAGTCTAATAAAATTGTTATTGTGGCTGGTTATCAGGGTGTGACAACTGACGATGATATTACAACGCTTGGGCGGGGCGGTTCTGATTTAACAGCTGTGGCGTTGGCCAAAGCTCTTAAAGCAAAGGTATGCGAGATTTATACGGATGTTGACGGTATTTATACGACAGATCCGCGTATTGTACCGGAAGCTAGAAAAATTAAAGCAATAACTTTTGATGAGATGTTAGAAATGGCCTCATTGGGTGCGCAGGTGATGCAGGCACGTTCGATTGAAGTAGCCAAACGATTTAATATTCCGTTACATGTGCGTTCAAGTTTTTCAAAGGAGGAAGGGACAATGATAGTCAGACAAACTGAGAAAATGGAAGAAATTGCTGTTCGCGGGGTTACCTGTAATAAAAGTGAGGCTAAAATCACGATATGTTCTGTTCCTGACAAGCCGGGGATCGCGGCGAAAATATTTGAACAAATCTCTAAAGATGGCATTAATGTTGACACCATTGTCCAAAACGTGCCTCATGATAAACTGTCAGACATTTCATTTACAGTGCCAAAAGCAGATTTGAATAAGGCGATCAAAGCCACCACCGCCATTGGCCAGCGCATCGGTGCTGGTGATATTCTTGAGGATAGAAATATTGCACGCGTTTCTTTGGTTGGTTCTGGCATGCGTTCTCATAGCGGGATTGCGGCTAAAATGTTTAAGACATTGGCAGATAATGCTATCAATATTGAAATGATTTCAACGTCTGAAATTAGTGTCTCTTGTATTATCCAACAAGATTTAGCGGATAAAGCAGTTAAAGCATTACATAAAGCATTTAAATTAGAGCAACTTTAATCAAATTGTCGTCCCTGAAAGTATCTATCGGGGACCTAGTTAATGGGCTAGATGCCGACAGAAGCTTTCGGGCATGACGCAGGAGTTTAAATGACAAAAATTATAATCTATGACACAACCCTTCGGGACGGATCTCAGACCGAAGGTGTTTCCTATACTGTAAGCGATAAGGTTAAAATTACACAACGATTAGACGAGCTAGGTATCCATTATATTGAGGGTGGTTGGCCGGGATCTAATCCTAAGGATAAAGAATTCTTTGAGTTGATGAAGACCTGTAAATTAAAAAATGCGAAACTGGCTGCTTTCGGGTCGACCCGCCGTGCCAATATCAAGGCAGAAGATGATGCTAATTTAAAAGAATTAATAGCGTCAGCGACTCCAACGGTGACTATTTTTGGTAAGAGTTGGGATCTGCACGTTAAGGATGTTATTAAAACAACCCTCGAAGAAAATTTGTTAATGATTGAAGAATCAGTGGCCTTTTTAAAGAAGCAGAAGCGCGAAGTTTTCTACGACGCGGAACATTTTTTCGATGGCTATAAGAAAAATTCCGTTTATGCCCTAAAGACAATTCTGGCGGCACAGAAAGCTAAGGCCGACTGCATTATCTTATGTGACACAAACGGCGGAACCTTGCCTGAGGAAATCACCAAGATCGTTAAAGACGTGCGTAAGAAAATAAAGATTCAATTAGGCATCCATACCCATAATGACCAAGATTTAGCGGTGGCAAATTCATTGGCGGCCATCAATGCTGGATGTGTTCAGGTGCAAGGTACATTTAACGGCTTAGGTGAGCGCTGCGGTAATGCGGATTTATGCACCATCATGGCTATCTTACATACTAAGATGAAAATGAAATCAATCCCTGATAATAAGATCAAACTATTGATGGATTCTGCCTACTATATCAGCGAAGTAAGTAATTATAATTTATCCGGTAACCATGCCTTTATCGGCCATTCTGCTTTTGCGCATAAGGGAGGGGTCCATATTGATGCCATGTTAAAGAACCCCATGGCTTATGAGCATATTAATCCCGAATTAGTCGGTAATCATCGCCGGTTATTGACTTCTGAATTGGCTGGAAAGATGCCCATTGTGCTTAAAGCGGCTAAGATGAATATTCAATTGGATAAGAATTCGCCGGAAGCTAAAGCTATTATGCAGGAGCTTCAGGAAAAAGAATACAAAGGCTACCAATTCGAGGGGGCAGATGCATCCTTTGAACTGTTTATGAAACGCCGCTTGAAATTATGTGAGCCTTTTTTTCATTTGGACGGTTTTAAGGTTCTAACTGAAAAGAAATTTGACGGCTCGGTCGTTGCGGGTGCCACGGTGCGTTTAAAAGTTAACGGTCATGATGAAATGGCAACCGTTGAAGGTCATGGGCCGGTTGAAGTGTTAGACCGCGCCTTACGAATGGCCTTGCGGAAATTTTATCCGTCCATCGAAAAAATGCATTTAGCCGATTACAAGGTGCGTGTCCTCGACACAAAAGAAGGCGCCGCCGCGCGGGTGCGCGTTTTAATTGAATCTCAAGATGAACACGATTCATGGACAACTGTTGGTGTCCACGAGAATGTTATCGAGGCCAGCTGGGAAGCTTTAGTTGATGGTATTGAATATAAATTATTGAAGGATAATAAATAATGCCGCGTCATTCCTGAAGGTTTTTGTCAGGAATCTAGATCATCAGTGATTTAGATTCCCGGCTGAAGCATTCAGGGATGACAGTTCTTTTTATGACAGAACTATCTTCTAAATATAATTTTCAAGAAACAGAAGCGAAGTGGCTTAAGGTGTGGAGTGACGGCAATATATTTCATGCTGTCCCTAAAACTGACCGTAAGCCCTTTACTGTTGTTATTCCGCCCCCCAATGTGACAGGCATCCTTCACATGGGGCATGCCTTAAACAATACCCTTCAAGATATTTTGATCCGCTATAAGCGCATGAATGGTTATGAAGCATTATGGATGCCGGGGACGGACCATGCCGGGATTGCCACCCAGAATGTCGTTGAAAAGCAATTGTCCAAGGAAGCTAAGCGCCGCCAGGATTTTTCGCGTGATGAGTTTGTTACAAAACTATGGGCGTGGAAAAAAGAATACGGCGATACAATTATTCATCAGTTGGAAAAATTAGGTTCGTCTTGCGATTGGCCTCGCACCAGTTTTACCATGGATCCTGCCTATTCTGATGCCGTTAAAGAAGTGTTCATCCGCCTTTATGAAAAGAAATTGGTTTATCAGGGCCAATACATCATTAATTGGTGTCCACGTTGTCAAACAGCTTTGTCAGACGAAGAGGCGGAGCATCAGGAAAAAAACGGCAAGCTCTATCATATCCGTTATAGTTTTAAAGATAATTTGTCAGAAGGTATTATCGTTGCGACAACCCGCCCTGAAACATTGCTTGGTGATACGGCGGTGGCTGTTAATCCAAAAGATGAACGCTATCTTCAACTAATCGGCAAGACGTTAATTTTGCCTATCTTGGGCCGAGAAATTAAAATTATCGCTGACGATTTTGTATCGCCTGAATTTGGAACGGGTGTCGTTAAGGTGACCCCTGCTCATGATCCAAATGACTTTGGTATGGGGCGCCGTCACAATTTAGAATTTATCAATATTTTACATCCTGACGGCAGATTGAATGATAAAGCTGGGCCTTTTAGCGGTTTAGACCGTTTTGATGGTCGCAAAAAATTACTGGCTCAATTAGAGTTGGAAGGATATTTAGTCAAGGTTGAAGACCATAAATTAAGTATCGGCCATTGTTACCGTTGTGATACGGTGGTTGAACCGTATTTGTCCAAGCAATGGTTTGTGAAGATGGGCCCGTTAGCCCTGCCGGCTTTAGAAGCAGTAAAGAATAACTCACTTAAAATTCGTCCTGAGCGTTATGAGAAAGTTTATCTTAACTGGATGGAAAATATAAGGGATTGGTGTATTTCCCGTCAAATTTGGTGGGGGCATCGTATTCCAGTTTGGTATGACGCGGATGGAGGGGTATTTGTTGCCCGCAGTGAAGAAGAAGCTAAGGCACAAGCCCGTGCGAAGCATGGCAAGGACGTCCTGCTTAAACAGGATGAGGATGTATTGGATACATGGTTTTCCTCGTGGTTATGGCCGTTTGCGACCCTTGGATGGCCTAAAGATAATCCTGATCTAAAGTATTTTTACCCGACAAATACGCTTTTTACCGCATCAGAAATTATTTTCTTTTGGGTTGCGCGGATGGTGATGGCAGGGTATGAATTCATGGGTCAAGCGCCTTTTAGCGATGTTTATATCCATGGGACGGTGCGTGATGCTAAGGGACGGAAAATGTCAAAGTCATTGGGCAATGCGCTGGATCCTTTGGAAATTATTAGTGAATACGGGGCAGATGCCCTGCGGTTTAGCCTGATTATTAATTCAGGGCAGGACATTTATATTTCAAAAGAGAAATTTGAAATCGGCCGTAATTTTGCAAATAAGATTTGGAATGCGTCCCGGCTTATTTTTATGAATTGCCAAGGCGCTCTTTTGTCGAAAAACTATGATACATTAGATATTAAAGAACTTGACTTACCGTCGCGGTGGATTGTTGCCCGTTTTGAAGAAACCTTACACAAAACAGCTCAGGCAATTGAGGCTTTTAAATATTCAGAAGCTGAAATCCTTGTTCAAGATTTCTTCTGGGGAGATTTTTGTGATTGGTATTTAGAATTAATTAAATCTAAGTTTGATCAGCCGGTTATTCAACGCACAGCACTTTATATTCTTAAAAATTCATTGAAGTTCATGCATCCATTTATTCCTTTTGTGACAGAAGAAATATACAGCAAATTAAATGTTGACGGTAAATGTTTATCGCTAGCCGCATGGCCCAAAATCGACAGTGTTTTAATCGATAGAGGCGCGCAGTCCCAAATGCAGTTAATTATTGATTTTATTTCCAAGATTCGCGCTATCCGAACTCAATGGGGAATTAAGCCGGCTCAATTATTAAATGCTGTCATTGTCCCTGAGAACGACACCCAAGCCGCTATTTTTGAAGCCAGTCATCATGATATGGTCGCCTTAGCTAAGCTGGAGTCGGTGAGGGTTGATCCCAAAACCACCAAGGTGGATAATGCGGCGGTTGGCCTGATTGGCGCGGTGAAAGTATTTGTTCCTCTCAATGATTTGGTTGATTTGGAGGCAGAAAAAAAGCGGATGGCGGCTGACCTGTTAGTTAAACAAAAATCAGTTGATGGATTAAATAGCCGTTTATCCAATGAAGCCTTTGTCAGTAAGGCGCCCGCCGATATTATTGAAAAGGAGCGGGAACGGTTGGCATTATTAGGCAAAGAGATAGCGGAATTAAACCAAATCCTAAGCAATTTTTCCTCCTAAACGCCTCACAAACAATCCGGCGATATGTTATAATTGACCATGATGGACACTAAATATATTAAATATCTGGCCGCTTTTTCCTTAAAAGAAGATCTCGGAATTAATGGCGATATTACAACCAGCGCATTAGTCCCAAAATCAAGAAGGTCAACTGCCGTTTTAGTCTCTAAATCCAGCGGAATTATCAGCGGCCTCGATTTAGCTAAAGCTGTGTTTAGAACGCTTGATCCTGATTGTTGTTTCAAATGCTCAATTAAGGATGGCGGCCGAGTCAAATCAGGTGCGGTGATAGCAGAGGTTACGGGGTCTAGCCGGGCCATACTCACAGGGGAGCGCACGGCGCTTAATTTCTTGTCGTATTTATCCGGCATTGCTACAACGACACGTCAATTTGTGGACGCGGTAAAAGGCTATAAGGTTAAGATTTTAGATACACGCAAAACAACGCCCTTATTGCGTTATGCCGAGCGTTATGCGGTTGCATGTGGCGGAGGAGTAAATCATCGCTATGATTTGTCGTCGATGGCAATGATTAAGGATAATCACCGCTTGCTTGTGAAGGAAGGACGGATTTCATTAAATGAAGCGGTCAATAAGATTAAGGCGCAATCAAAGGTTAAGGTTGAATTAGAAGTGGATACCCTGCAAGAATTAGCTGAAGCCTTTCTGACTAAGGCCGATATTATTTTGCTAGATAACATGTCGCCATCACAAACCCGCCAAGCGGTATTGATGCGTAATCGTTTAAATAAAAAAATTATTTTAGAATCTTCCGGCGGAATTAATTTAAGCAATGTTGTCCTATACGCAAAGGCTGGCGTAGAACGCGT
The DNA here is from genome assembly GCA_964498235.1 of uncultured Planctomycetales bacterium. Lineage (GTDB taxonomy): Bacteria > Omnitrophota > Gorgyraeia > Zapsychrales > Fredricksoniimonadaceae > JACQQW01. Next base: position 3,919 of record CAZCHB010000035.1, on the reverse strand, counting down.
TTCAATTGGAAGCTTAACTCATTCGCGGCAGGCGCTTGACATATCGTTGGAGCTTGTTGGATGAAAGAATTCCTTTTATTTATCTGCTTCATTTTAATTCCGCTGTCTTTTTGCCATGCGGCTGAGAATGACCCCGTTGAAGGCGCGGATATTGGTTCCGATGCTATATTTGATGATAAGGCCTTGATTAACGGCTATACAGACAAATACGCGGATGAATCTAAAGAAACCTTACTGGCTATGATCAATGATGAGTCGCGTGGGGCTTATAAAACAGCGGCGGCTATCCGCGTGTTTAAACAGCGGTATGCCCAGGAAGTCCTAAAAGCTGATAAGCCAATGATTATTAGGGCATTAATCCGCCGTTTAAACCATAGTGATTCCGCCTTTGTGCAGGTGGAAGTTATGCATACATTGGTTGTGTTGGATCATTATCAATATTTTGACAGTATGGTCCCAACGCTGATTCAAAAGATGGACCATTATAATCGTGTTGTCAGTGCGTTAGCCTACGATAATCTTTTGGAAATCACCAAGACAAGTACGCGGACGCGTGAGGCGCGTATTGTTTTTAACACCATGCGCAAAATTTTCTTTTTAATTCGTAAACGTATTGCGGATATCCAAGAACCCGACGGCCGTCTTAAGGAGAAAATTACCCTGCTGCGCTGGTCAATCAAGGTCTTAGGGACACAAGAATTAAAGAATTTGCCGCAGGAAGTTATTAATCTTCTCTAAAACGAAAACAATGGAGCCGGCAGAGTAATTTTGTTATAATCACACCTTATGTTATTAAATGAACTGAACTTACATGCACCTAAATCAGCCCACGATGCAGCCAAGCTTTTTAAAACCCTTGATGATGTTAAGGTGTTAGCAGGGGGGACCTTCATTCTTAATTCCTTGAAATTGCTTAAGACCAAGGGAACTAAGACGGCTAAAAATATCTTAAGTCTTGCTAAGGTTGCTGATTTAAAAGGAGTGAGTTTTAATGATGGCGTATTGACCATTAAGGCAATGACGACTATTACAGAGCTATTTGAAAGTCCTTTGTTAATAGACAATCTGAAAGTTTTACATACCGTTTGCCGCAATATTTCAACTAATCCTATCCGAAATATGGCAACTGTGGGCGGTAATTTGACCTGCCGTTATACATGGACGGAAATGGGCGCGGTGATGATTGCTTTAGATGCTCAATTACATTTCTTAAAGGATGACGGCAGTGATATTATTGTGCCGGCAGAAGATTTTTTTAAGAATGCGGCCCGCTGTGAATATTTATTTACTCACGTGACAATTAAGCACGATCCTACCGCCAAGCTTGACTACCGCCGGGTTAAGAAAACAATGCACGTGGATGTTCCTTTGCTAGCGGTTTGTATTAAAACAAATATATCTGGAAAGAAATGGACTAATACCCGTATTGGAATCAATAATGCCACCGCTTTTGCCCAGCGTGATGCGGCCTTAGAAACATTTCTAAATCAAAACCAATCAGCGCCGGATTTAGGAACTAAGGCCTTGGAGTATATAACCAAGGATATTTACGATACCCGTTCAACTGATTATAAACAGCATATGTTCCGTGTTAGTTTACGTCAGGCCATTGATGTAATTTCTCAGACATAATGATGAATATTAAATTAAAAATAAATAAGAAAGAACATGTTGTAGCCATTAAAGGGAATGAAACCTTGATGGAAGTTTTACGTAATCAATTAGGATTGACGGGGACTAAGACAGCTTGTCAGGAAAGCGAATGCGGCACCTGTACGGTTAATATAGACGGTAAAGCAATCCTGTCCTGCATCACCTTAGCAGGTAATTGCGAAGGTTTAGATATAACAACCATTGAAGGTTTGTCATATGGGGATAATCTTCACCCTGTCCAGCAGGCCTTTGTTGATCATGGTTCATCTCAATGCGGCTTTTGTATTCCCGGCATGATCATGTCTTCGGTAGCCTTGCTTGAGAAAAATCCTAACCCATCTCAAACAGAAATTGAATACGCCCTGGATGGTAACATTTGCCGCTGTGCTGGATATCCCAAAATATTCGAAGCTGTACGCGAAGCAGGGGCAAAGATGGGGGGCAAGTAAGATGGCATTAACTTCAAAATCAAAATATGCGGATCAATATGTAGATCCCGTTGGGAAAAGTGTTCCGCGTTTAGAAGGCCGCGGAGTTGTCACCGGGCAATTAAAATATGCTTTTGATATGAGTTTTCCAAACATGCTTGTTGGTAAAATGCTTCGTTCTCCTCACGCGCATGCCCGTATTGTCAGCATTGACACGTCAAAAGCGGAGGCCTTAGCGGGTGTTAAAGCAGTCATTACCTATAAAGATACCTACGAAATTAAATTTGGTTCTAATGAATATTTCTTTCCTCATACTGTCGACCAAATGGCGCTGGAATCTCAAAAGGTGCGTTACATTGGTGATGAAGTGGCCGCGGTGGCGGCGATTGATGAAGAAACTGTTGATGCGGCCTTGAAGTTGATTGACGTGAAATATGAGATCTTGCCTGGCGTTTTTGAGATTGAAGAAGCGATTAAACCAGGTGCTCCGCAAATTCATGAATCGATGAATAATATTGCGGTCATTCTGCCGGTTAATTTTGGTAATCCCGAACGGGTCATGAAGGAAGCGGATTATGTCCGTGAAGATAAATTTTGGTGTCCGGTGGCTCATCCATCTCCCATGGAGCCGCATGTTTGTATCGGCCAATGGGAAACATTTTCCAATAAAATTACGTTATGGTCATCGTCTCAGGCGCCGTTTAAATGCCGTGAAGCATTAGCCAAAACGTTAAAAATGGATTTAAATGATGTTCGGGTTATAAAAATGCCTACGGGGGGAGGATTCGGGGGGAAGCTTGAAATGCTCCCTATGGATTTTTCCGCGTGCCTGCTGTCAAAGAAGGCTGGCGGGGCGCCGGTTAAGATTTCATTAACTCGTGAAGAAGAATTTACTACCACGCGCCGTAAGCACGGCATGATTTATAAAGTCAAGACTGGTGTCAAAAAAGACGGCACTATTTTAGCTATGACCGGTGAGGTGTTAGCAGACGGCGGGGCCTATTGCAGTTACGGCCCGACGGTATTAGCGGCCGCCATGATGCGTATTTTTATGGTGTATAAATTACAGCATTTTCGCATGACCGGATATCGTGTTTATACTAATAATCCAATCAGCGGTGCGATGCGCGGTTTTGGCGGGGTGCAAAGCGGTTTTGCGATTGAATCGCACATGGACATGATTGCGGCTGCCATCGGCATGGATCCGGTTGAGTTTAGGTTAAAGAACATAACCACGCCAAATATGGTGACGGTTAATAAGATGGTCTTGTCGACTAATGGCTTAAAAGAATGTATTGAGAAAGCATGTACGGCAGCTAAGTGGAGTGAAAAACGCGGCAAGCAAAAACACTTAAAGCGGGGTATCGGCATCGGTATAGCGGCTGATGTTATGGGGTCAAAGATGTATAAATCTCATGAATCCGCTGGTGCGATTGTTAAGGTGGAAGAAGACGGTTCAGTGTATTTATTTACCGGCGCCGCTGACACGGGGCAGGGGTCAAACACAGCATTATCTCAAATTGCCGCCCAGGAATTAGGGGTTAGTTTTAGCCGTATTAAATGTAAAGCCGGAGATACGGAAATTACCCCTTTTGACACAGGATCATTTGCCAGCAGGGTTACCTTTATTTCCGGTAATGCTGCCTTACTTGGCGGCCGCGATGCCAAGATGCAAATCCTTGAGATTGTCGCTAAAGAACATAACTTAAATATTAATGATCTGGATATCAAGGCAGAGCGTGTTATTTTTTCCGACAAAGGCGGGTCCGCTTCTGGCGGAAAGAAAGAAACTAAGACTCTAATGACATTTGATAAAGCGTTGGAGCTTTGCTATTCAT
>CAZCHB010000034.1:11748-13803 GCA_964498235.1 uncultured Planctomycetales bacterium | reverse complement strand
GAAAGCCTTGTGGGTTCGACTCCCACCTCAGGCATTAAATGAAGAGTTTCCGCCAATTTTAAATAATAACAACAATGTGGAGCATTTATGAGCGACGAATCTGGTGTTAAAAAGAATGTGATTATCGACGATATTGAATTAAAGGAGTGGCTGGCTTCGCTGGATTATGTACTAACCAGCGGAACCCCGGAAAAAGTTCAGTTCTTGCTCCAGCAATTACAAATCCGGGCCCAAGAATCAGGCGTCACCCTCCCTTTCACCTATAATACCCCTTACATTAACACCATCCCGCGCGAAAAACAGCCGACTTTTCCAGGAAATCGCGAATTAGAGCGCCGGATTAAGTCAATTATCCGCTGGAACGCTATGGCAATGGTGGTCAAAGCAAACAAAGCTGCTGATGGAGTTGGTGGCCACATCTCCACTTTTGCCTCATCTGCTACCCTTTATGAGGTTGGATTCAACCACTTTTTCCGTGCTCGCACTGAAAAGGATAGCGGAGACTTAGTCTATTTTCAAGGCCATGCCTCCCCCGGCATCTACTCCCGTGCATTTGTAGAGGGCCGCTTGAACGAACTTAACCTAATCAACTTTCGCAGGGAATTAGCGGATGGCGGCGGATTATCTTCCTACCCCCACCCTTGGCTGATGCCAAGTTTCTGGCAATTTCCTACAGTATCGATGGGTTTAGCACCAATTATGGGGATTTATCAAGCCCGTTTTAACCGTTATTTAGAAGACCGCGGCCTTAAACCTAAAGATGCTTATAAAGTTTGGGTGTATATGGGCGACGGTGAATGCGACGAACCAGAATCCTTAGGCGCCTTGACCATGGCGTCACGCGAAAAATTAGACAATCTTATCTTTGTCATTAACTGTAATTTACAGCGTTTAGATGGACCCGTCCGGGGAAATGGCAAAATCATCCAGGAATTAGAAGCCTTATTCCGCGGTGCCGGTTGGAACGTGGTGAAAGTTGTCTGGGGCAGTGAATGGGATGAGCTCTTAGCCAACGATACCGAAGGTTTACTGGCTCGCCGCATGGGTGAAGTCGTCGATGGCGAATTCCAAAAATATTCAGTTTCTTCCGGTGCCTATATCCGTGAAAAATTCTTCGGCACTGATCCACGCTTACTTAAAATGGTAGAACATTTATCTGATGAACAAATCCGCAAACTCAACCGCGGCGGCCATGACCCGGAAAAAGTGTATGCCGCTTACAAGAACGCCATGGAATACAAAGGCGCGCCCACCGTTGTCCTAGCCCACACCATCAAAGGTTATGGTTTAGGCGAAAGCGGTGAAGGTAAAAATGTGACCCACCAACAAAAGAAATTGAATGAACAGGAACTTAAAGAATTCCGCTCCCGCTTTAATATTCCCATTTCTGATGCGGAAGTGGCCAAGGCGCCATTTTATAAACCAGCTGAAGATTCGCCGGAAATGCAATACCTGCGCGAACGCCGGCAAGCCTTGGGTGGTTATATGCCCACCCGCCGGATTGAAGTTGCTAAATTACAGACACCTGCTGAAGAAGTCTTTGAAGAATTCTACAAGGGCTCTGCCGGCCGTTCTTTCTCGACGACCATGGCTTACGTGGCCGTGTTGACTAAATTACTCAAGACCCCCGATGTCGGTAAATTGATTGTGCCGATCATTCCCGATGAAGCCCGCACCTTCGGGATGGATCCGCTATTCCGTCAGGTCGGCATCTATTCACACGTCGGTCAACTATACGAGCCTGTAGATTCTGATTCATTAATGTATTACAAGGAAGCAAAGGATGGACAAATCCTGGAGGAAGGCATCAACGAAGCCGGGGCTATTTCCTCCTTCATTGCCGCGGGTACCGCCTATGCCTCACACAACATCAACATGATTCCCTTCTACACGTATTACTCCATGTTCGGGCCCCAACGTGTCGGCGATTTAGTGTGGGCAGCCGGTGATTTACGCTGTAAAGGGTTCCTCGTTGGCGCAACTTCAGGCCGCACCACCTTAAACGGCGAAGGCCTTCAGCATCAAGATGGCCATACGCATCTGTTGACCTCGACC
>CAZCHB010000034.1:5467-11738 GCA_964498235.1 uncultured Planctomycetales bacterium | reverse complement strand
CAGCCTTTGCGTATGAAATCGCCGTCATCATCCGCGACGGGATTTACCGCATGTATGAAAAACAGGAAAGCATATTTTATTACCTGAGCGTCGGCAATGAGAATTACGCCATGCCCGCTATACCGGAAGGCGTAAAGGCCGGCATCCTAAAAGGCATGTACCGTTTCAGCAAATCCGCCAAATCATCAGCCTTAAAGGCCCATTTATTTGGTTCCGGCGCGATCATGAATCAGGTCTTAGAAGCCCAAAAGATTCTGGAAGAAAAATATAACGTATCAACCGATGTCTGGTCGATCACCTCCTACAATGAATTACGCCGCGACGCCCTGCACGCGGAACGTGAAAACTTACTTAACGGCAAAACAGTCAAGACACCTTATATCGTCGAGACACTAAAAAATGAAAACGGTGTTTTCATTGCCGCCTCTGATTACATGAAGGTTCTATCAGATTCTATCCGCAAATGGATGCCGCCGGCCTTTACCGTGCTTGGCACTGACGGATTCGGACGTTCTGAAAGCCGTGAAGCATTACGCGACTTCTTTGAAGTGGATGCCAAACATATCGTCTGGGCGGCCTTGGTCACCCTGCACCATGAAAAGAAGATTGACGCTGATTCATTAGCAAAGGCGAAAGCTGAATTAAAGATCAATACAAATAAATTGAATCCAATGATCAGTTAACAAAGGAATATATTCAGCCTCTGGCTGAAGCGAACCATAAATTCTAAAGAAAGGTTTTGAATGGAACTTAAACTTCCTGTCCTTGGTGAAAACCTGTCCCAAGGAACCGTAACAAAGGTTTTAGTGAAAATAGGAGACAGCCTGACCAAGGGGCAAAATATCCTTGAATTAGAAACAGATAAGGCTGTTTTAGAAGTGCCCTCCCCTGAAGCTGGTGTTATCAGCGCTATTCTTGTTAAATCTGGCGATGTGATCAAGGTTGGCGCGCCAGTATTTACATTGGGAAAAACAGCCGCAGCAGGTTCACCATCACCCGCCGCCGCCCCAAAAGCAGAACCAGCAAAAGCGCCGACAGCTAAGACTGAACCAGTTAAGCCAGCGGCCGCTCCAGTAACAATAACAAGCACTGCCGCACCGATGCCTGTGCGCGCAAATGTTGCCGCCGCTCCGTCTGTCCGCTTATTTGCCCGTGAAATCGGCATTGATATCGGCAGTGTTCCTGGATCAGGCGCTGGCGGACGCATATCTGTGGATGATGTTAAAAGATATGCTAAAACACTAAACACATCACGCCCATCCGGCGGCGGATTAACTGGCGTTTCACATCAACCTTTACCTGATTATAGCAAATGGGGCACGGTACGCCGAGAACCCATGAATAATGTCCGCCGTAAAACAGCGGAACATTTATCTAACGCGTGGGCCACAATTCCGCATGTCACGCAATTTGATAAAGCTGATATCACCGAACTTGAAAAATTACGCAAACGTTTCTCTGATTCAAACAGAAAACTATCGATTACACCTTTTATCATCAAGGTCTTGGCCGCCGCCTTAAAGAAATTCCCGCAATTTAACAGCGCGGTGGATATGAGCACCAACGAGGTTGTCTATAAAGATTACATTAATATCGGCGTGGCTGTCGATACAGACCGCGGCCTGATTGTACCTGTCTTGAAAAATGTGGATAAATTAAGCATTCTGCAAATCTCCGATGAATTAACGGCCATTGCAGAACGCGCGCGGGCCCGCAAAACCACCATGGATGAAATGACCGGCGGGTGCTTCACTGTATCTAATTTAGGCGGCATCGGCGGCACCTTCTTTACGCCAATTGTCAATTCGCCGGAAGTGGCCATCTTAGGCGTTTCCCGCGGCGTGATGGAACAAGTTTATACCGATGGACAATTCGTGGCCCGGTTAATGCTGCCTTTGTCCTTATCTTACGATCACCGCATCATCGATGGGGCCGATGGCGCACGCTTTATCCGTTTTGTGGCTGATGCGATACAACAACCATTTTTATTAGATTTAAGCAAATAAAGTTATAAGTCATAAGTAATAAGTTAAGAGGCATTACGTGCTTAAAAGTTTTTCTTACTACTTATCACTTAACACTAAAAAGGAGTTTTTAGCATGAGTTCTTCCGCCCAATTAGTCGTTATCGGCGCAGGTCCCGGCGGATATGCGGCCGCTTTTTTGGCCGCAGATCTTGGCATGGAAGTCGCCATTGTTGAAAAAGAGGCAAACCCCGGCGGGGTTTGCCTTTACCGCGGCTGTATCCCCTCAAAAGCACTGTTGCACGCGGCTAAAATTATTTCAGAAGCCAAGCATGCGGAAAGTTTTGGCATCTCATACACCGCCCCTAAGATTGATTTGACAAAACTGCGCACCTGGAAAGAAAGCGTTGTCAACAAATTAACCGGCGGCCTTGGCGTCTTAGCTAAAGCCCGTAAGATCAAATATTTCCAAGGAGAAGCCTCTTTTGTTAATTCAACGACCATTTCAATCAAGAAATCGGACGGCAGTACTGAACAATTGACGTTCCAGAAAGCCATCTTAGCCACTGGTTCACGTCCGAGCGTTATCCCTGCCTTCCCAAAATCAAAACATTTATGGGATTCAACAGCGGCTTTGTCCTTAGAAACCATCCCTGAGAAATTGTTAGTCATCGGCGGCGGATATATCGGCATGGAACTGGGTACCGCCTACCATGAATTAGGTTCTAAAGTCTCTATCGTGGAAATGCTTTCCGGCCTTCTGCCCGGCGCTGACCGTGATTTAGCGGATGTCTTAAACAAACGCGCCAAGGGCATGTTTACCAATATCATGTTAGAAACCAAGGTCCTTAAGATGGAAGAGTCCCCCAATGGTCTTAAAGTGACATTTGCCGACAAAGACAATAAGGAATTCAGCGAAGAATACAACAAGGTCTTAGTTTCCATTGGCCGCAAACCTAATTCAGAAAACCTCGGTCTTGAAAACACAAAGGTCAAGGTAACGCCGCGCGGTTTCGTTGAAGTTAACGCGCAACGCCGCACAGCAGATGAAAACATTTACGCCATCGGCGACATCGCCGGCGATCCAATGCTAGCCCATAAAGCTTCCCATGAAGGCCGCGTGGCCGTTGAAGCCATTATGGGAAAGAAAGTCGCTTGGGAGCCTCATGCCATCCCTGCCGTTGTCTTTACAGACCCTGAGATCGCATGGTGCGGTATCACAGAAGCTGAAGCAGTCAAGGAAGGTAAAAATGTCAAAGTTGTCAAATTCCCCTGGGGAGCTTCAGGCCGCGCGCTGACCTTAGACCGTCAAGACGGCTTAACAAAAATGATTATTGACCCCGATACCGAGCGTATCCTAGGCATTGGCATCGTCGGGGTTGGCGCAGGCGAGATGATTTCTGAAGGGGTTCTAGCGATTGAAATGGGATGCGTGGCCAATGACTTAAAGCTGTCCATCCACCCACACCCGACGCTGTCAGAGACAATGATGGAAACCGCGGAAAGCTTCTTTGGGCATAGCACACATATTTACAAACCAAAGAAATAAACTTAAAGAGAACGTTTTACTTCCATTATAAACTGTTCAAAATCGTCTAAATGATGTTGTAAAATTTCGTATACACGATCGTCATCAATATCTGTATATTCATGCACCAAGACATTACGCAATCCGCGCATAGCTTTTAGCTTTACTAGCATTGCTTCAGAAAAAACATTTGCTGTTTTTAACTTCTCAAATAAATCGATCTCGTCATTAGGTATTCCTAGCCGCCGGCCGATCACAAGTTTCTTACTAATATCAATGGTGCATTCCACACACAACTGAATTAAACGTTCGCAAGCGCGCTTAATGGCACTTGCCTGATATTGTTCTTTATCTTCAGGCAACACCGCCCGCAATTCAGCCAAATAGCCTGTTAATTCTTCCAGTTTGCTTAACACGCGCACTTGATCAACCACGCTTAATTTCCTCTAAATAATCCCGATAGATATGTTCATAATCTGCAAATTCAGTAATTGTCTGACATGCAATTGAATACAAAAGCTCCTCATTAGCGCAATACAAAACCTTTCCTTCCTTAAGAATACGTTGCCGGATATACAAAGGCACTTGAGCGTACACATGAACATCCACATCAAAATCAGCCATATACCCTAAACGCATATCAAAAGCTTGCTTTGCGTCAACGTCAGGATTTAACACTAGACAAATATCGACATCTGAATCAGGCCGAGCTTCTTGACGGGCGTAAGAACCAAATAGAATAATTGCAACTACCGAGGAATCACCGCTTGCTTTATTAATAAGAGGTTTTAAATCAATCATGCCCATAATATATCATAGCCTAGTGATCAATCCCAAGAAAAACCTTCAAATCCGTCATGGGCTGAATATTAAGTATTTCAGGGCTAAATCCCTCGCTGTTACGCAGTTGCTCAAGCATTGCTGGATCCAGATGAAAATTCCAGCCTAAGGCTGGTCCGCCTATGGCGGAAAAATTTATCTCCTGCCCGCTGTTTTGAATGCTCAAATCCATTTTATTAGGATTAAAGTCAATACCGCCTTTATTACCAACCGTTGATTGATCATGGTAAACAACCACGGCATAACGTCTTTGTATAAACTCTTCAATAGTCCGCATAATGACTGGATTCCCAATCACCGCTTTAAATCTTCTAAAAAATCTTTCATGGTCTTTCAGCCAATCTTCTTTGTCATTCTGCTTTAACATATAACGCAAAACAGCCATGGCCTTAAGCACCGACCCATCGCTTAATCGCACCATTTCCTCTGCAATATATATACCCAACGCATGCGTCAGCAATTGATTATCCCACTCTATTAATTCCTTCGCCATGTCTTGTGACTTAACAATTGCATAAACTAAGTTTTCTAACGCTCCTTGCGTGGATAATATTGACTCAATTTTGTTTAATTCTTGATCTGGTCTAGGTGAAGACCATGGATGTAACATTAATATTTTTTTAACAAAATCATACTTTGATTCTTCCCCTTTGACCTCTTCTCTCATCTTTTGCCAACTATATAAAGTTCGTGCAGCTATTAGTCTAAACAGGCCTTTTTTCACAAGATCATATCTTCCGCTAAATGGAATACCTACCGCAATGCGTGCCATCGAATCAAAAACTTCATGGACAGCGCTATCAATTTCTAAATGACGTCCACCTAGATATTCCAATATCTGATGACCAGCCTCGGAAACGATGCCTGCTTGCTGATGGTATTCATCATTACCGCCAATCATAATCACCGTCCGCCCACTATTATGCTTCCGACGGATATAACTTCCTCCGCTTTCACTTTTATAATTCAAAACTTGCCGCAATGCCAGCCTTACCGTCCAGGCCACAAAATCAAGAGAAGTTATTTGCTGTGTCTCATGAATAATATCTTCATTAACAGATCTACCCCACAAAGATCTAAAACGAAGATTATCAAGCGCCTTGTCATCTTTCTCAAAACTACCTATTGATTTTGGAAAAACATAAAAAGACTGGTTTAATTCTTTAATCTCTGACGCTACAAGACCAAAGGTATACCCCAAGTGCGCCAACACAGCTTCCATCCGTTGGCGTAAATCCTGCGGTTCAAATTGCTCAACCCCTCCGATCATACCCAACAATGAAAGCGCGCTTGATAAACCATTAGAATCACCCTTCAATGATTCTTTTAAATATCTCACTGCCCAAGTCAATATCTGCCATTCTTTTAATTCACCTTGCATTCTATCTTTAATATCCTCAAATATTGAGAGGGAAATATATTCATCCTCATCCCTAAGTTCTTGCTGATGTTGTTGAAGCAGGCTGATAATCCCTGAAATATCCTCCTGAGGCACCAAACCTGAACTTATCAGACTCCTGCTAATGCTTCGGGCATCTAATGCCATCTTAGATTTAACCCGAACCTTACCTCTATTGAGATTAGACCTTACAATAATATTCATTCTTAACAGCTCACTTATTGCCTCGAAAGATAGATCGCTCGAGCTAAATTCCCCTTTTGAAAGAATTTCTTGCCGCCAATCTTCAACTCTATATTTATATTCTGGATAGAATCTCAATATTACTTCTGAAAACGTCTCCACAGAACGGATCCTTAGACGACCATTACCAAAGAAATTCTCCAGTGAAAATAACATATTAACCCAATCATCTTGGCTAATAATAGATTGTAAACCACCTAAACGAGTGATCAGCGTGTTCATTCTGTCTGTTGACCAAAGCTGTCCTGATTGCAATTGGCGTTTAACTTGCTGATAGAGGGGCGTGCCAAAAACACCC